>CAYTYG010000117.1:6195-9096 GCA_964441515.1 uncultured Treponema sp. | reverse complement strand
TCCTCCAGAAGGGCGCCGATCCGCGCTTGACCGATTGGATCGGGGACGACGCCCTCGTGATGGCCGTGGAAAACGGCCACGGGGATTGCGCGGCCCTACTACGGGAAGCCCTTCGGGGAAAATAGCGGAAGGAACGCCCGGCGGCGTGCCTGGGCAACAGAAATTTGACAAACCGCCGGCTGTGGGGAATACTGAGGCTTCCCGCGCCGGCGGCACCGCCGGCCATCTTGGTATGCGAGGTTCCGACGGTGTCGTACCTTCCCTGGGACCAGATCCACAGCCTCCTTCTCTACGGCGGAGCCGCCGAAAGCCGCGCGGAGCTGTTGGACCGGATGCTCAAGGGCATCGGTCGGATCATACCCTGGGACGTGGGCACCGGGGTCTTCGACCGGGAAATACGCTGCGTGGCCAGCGAGGGCTGGGACCGCCGCACCTTCGAGCAGTATAACTCCTACTATTATCGCAAGGTGCCCTTCATCCTCTACGATGAGCGAGGCGTGGCCCGCAGGGGGCGGGACGTGGTCCAGTGGGGGCGCATGCCGGATTCTGAGTTCATCCGGGATTTCGCCCGACCCCTGGGCCTCTATTCGGGCTTGAGCCCGTTCCGTCCCGCCTGGCCCCTCAACATCTCCATACAGAGGACCCGGGAGTCTCCCCCGTTCACGGGCCGGGACTGCGAGATCCTGGACATCGTGAACGGCCACCTCCAGAACTATCTCCGGCTCTTGGCTCGGTGCGAGGCGGATGCCGAAGGCGCACCCGTATCCCCGGCCGAGGGAGGCGCGGGCGCAGGCGGCCCCCAGGAACCGGCCGAAGCAGCCCGGGCGGCCCTGAGCTCCTGCTTCCGGCTGAGCGAACGGGAGATGGAGGTTCTGGAAGGCCTCTGCGACGGGCTTTCGAACCGGGCTTTGGCCGGCAACCTCTTCATCAGCGAACGGACGGTGAAAGCGCACCTGTCGTCCATATTCCACAAGACCGGGTGCCGGACCCGCATGGAAGCCGCGGCCCTGGCGCGCCGGGCGTTCTAGGAAAGCCCCTCAGGCGAAAAAAGAAGCGCTCAGCGCGATGAGCGCCTGGCCGGCGTAATAGAAAGCCAGGTTGATCCTCCCATACCGCCAGGGGTGCCGGAACCGGTGCAAGGCCAGTATCACGTCCGAAACGAAGAAGAGCACGGCCCCCGCCGAGATCAGAAGCGCCTGCGTCGGGTTGAAGTACCCGCCGGAAAACGTGGATATCGCCCGGTTCACCATGAGGCTGATGATGATCACGTACAGGAGGACGGGGCCTTTCATGTCCCCGAGCTTCGGGAGAAGATACAGGTATACCCCGGCGCCTGCCGCGGCCAGGACCACCGCGCTCATCCAGTCCAAGGACTGGAATCCGCTGAAGAGGGTTAAAACCACGATATAGGCGACATGCCCCAGCAGGAAAAGCACCAGGCCTGCCCGGAAAGCCTTCTTCGAGACGTTCATGAACATCAGGGCCATGTCGCCGCCGAAGCAGAAGACCATGCCGATCAGCAGGGAGAGCGTATACTCGGTTCTGTATCCCCCTTCCACGAGGAAAGAGAGGAGGAGAGTCAGGGTCATCAGGGCGGACGCGATGGGCTTGAAGGCGTAGATGCCCCTCGTGTCCCCGGAGAATTCCGCCCGAAGGAGCAGGATCACGGAAACGGCAAGGGCGGCGAGCGCCGGGATGATAACGTTCATACGAAGCCTCCCTGGAGAGGATGGATCGGAAACCGTCATTGTAGCCTCCCCTCTTTCGGCGTCAAGGATCTCCCGGGGATGCGCCCTCCTTCCCAGGTGAACCGACGCTCCGATCCTGGCCCTGAGTTGATTTGTTTTTATTTGACAGCTTCAGGAACAATTACTATATTACCGACATGTTGGTAAACAACACCGAAGCGCACTCCTCGGCTCCGGCGAACAGCCGAACGCGCATCCTGGACCAGGCCGAGGCCCTCTTTGCGTCCCGGGGCCTCGCGGCGGTGACCCTCCGGGACATAGCCTCGCCCCTGGGGTTGCGCCATTCGGCCCTCTACTATCACTTCCCCGGGGGGAAGGAAGAGCTGTACGCCGCCGTGACGGAGAGGAACGTCCGACGCCACGGGGAGGGCCTGGAGGCCGCCTTGGAGGCGGGAGGGCCCGAACTGCGGGGCCGGTTGGAGGGGGCCGCCGGATGGCTGCTCTCGCAGCCCCCCATGGACCTCATCCGCATGGTCCACTCGGACCTGAAAGCTCTGTCCCCCGAGGTTTCGGGCAGGATCATGGAGCTCGTCTATACTTTGATGATGCGCCGCCTCCAGGAAGCCTTCGAGACCGCGCGAGAATCCGGGGCGGTCGGGGAGTGCGATCCCGGACTCCTGGCGGGCGGATTCCTGGGCCTGGTGGAGAGCCTCCACGCGGCGCCCCCGGGCGTCACCGGACGGAAAGCGATGGATATGGCCCGGGACCTGATCGGGATACTGTTGAGGGGAATCGGATACGGGGAAACCCAAGGAGGAAGGGAATGCCGGTAGTCGAGCTGGAGGGCGTCCACAAGGAGTACATGCTGGGGCAGACGAAGGTCGAGGCCCTGAGGGGCGTCGATATAGAGATAGAGCGGGGGGAATTCCTGGCCATCGCAGGCCCCTCGGGGTCCGGCAAAAGCACCATGCTCAACCTGTTCGGCTGCATCGACGTGCCCACTTCCGGGACCGTACGGGTGGACGGGCAGGACGTATCGAAGCTGGACGCCCGGGAGCTGACCCGCTACCGCCGGGAAAAGATCGGGTTCATCTTCCAGTCCTTCAACCTGATCCCCGTGCTGGACGTCTACGAAAACATCGAGTTCCCGCTCCTCTTGGGCAAGACCCGCGTCGGCAAGGACGAGAAGAAGGACTGGATCGACCACCTGATC
>CAYTYG010000117.1:4343-6185 GCA_964441515.1 uncultured Treponema sp. | reverse complement strand
GACCGCATCCGCAACAAGCCCGCGGAACTCTCGGGGGGGCAGCGCCAGCGGGTGGCCATAGCCCGCGCCCTGGTGACCCGGCCCCTCATAGTCCTGGCCGACGAGCCCACCGCCAACCTGGACTCCGCCACGGGAGTCATGATCGTGGATCTTATGCGTAAGATCAACGAGGAGGAAAAGACCACCTTCATCTTCTCCACCCACGACGAACACATCATGCGCCAGGCGCGCCGGGTGGTCCGCATCCTGGACGGCCGTGTCACGGACCCGAACGCCAAGGTTTCGGGGACGGAGGACTGACATGGGAATCATCCTGAAGCTGGCCCTGCGAACCCTGGCGCGGCGCAAGGGAAGGATGGCCTTGATCGGAATACTGGTGGCCTTCGGGACCTTCCTCATCGTCTTCGGGATGGTCTTCGCCGCATCCGCCGCCGCGGCCTCCAAGGCGGCCATCATCGACAATTTCACCGGGGACTTCATCCTCTATTCGGACCGGTCGAAGGACCCGCCGTCCCCCTTCGCCTTCGCCGCCCCCCTTCCCCGGATTCGGGACCCCAAGGCGGTGGAAGCGGCCCTGGCCGCCCTTCCGGAGGTGGAAGCCTGGGCTCCCTACGCCCAGAACTACGGGATCATCCAGACCGACCGGGACGGGGACATGGTCGATCTGCCCTTCATCTTCTACGCGGTGGAGCCGGAAAAGTACCGGGCCGTCTTCGGTTCCCCCCCCGTACAAAACGGCGGTTTCTTCCAGGCGCCCTTGGAGAGCGGAATACTCATCTCGGAGTTCCAGAACCGGCAGTACAAGGAAAACTACGGAATCGAGTTGGCGAGCGGCCGGGAAATCACCCTCCTGGGCATCACCGAGGGCGGAGTCAACACCACCCGATCCCGGGTTGCGGGGATCTTCGAGCCCCGGAGGTACACCAGCGTCTTCAACTACATAAATTTCATGGACGCGGAGAGCTACGCCGAACTCTACAACTTCACCGGGGTCGAGGCGCTTCCGGAGTCCTTCGACCGGGGGCTGTCGGCCGCGGGGGACGACGAGGACGCGATCTTCGCCCTGGCGGACGATCCGGGCTTCGGTAGCATCGACGTGGCCGATCTGACCGCCGCCGCGGCTTCCGGGGCCACCATGATAGCGGTGCGCCTTAAGGACCACGAATCGGCCGCGGCGACGGCGGCCCGTATAACCGGGGATCCGGCGCTGGGGATCAAGGCGGCCACCTGGGAGGAAGCATCCGGGTTCTATGCCCAGATCAACGTGACCGAACGTACGGCCGAGATCGGAACCATGAGTGCCATAGGCGCCGAGGCTTCCTTCATCCGGGGGATGTTCCTCGCGGAAACCTTGATCCTGAACGTATCCTCTTCCCTGGTGGGGATGCTGGCCGCCGGGATAGCCCTGGCTGTCTTCGGGAATGGGGGCATAACCCTCCCGGAAATCGTCTCCCAGTTCCTTGTAGGCGGCGGGCCCATCCCGCTGCGACCGAGCGCCGGCCCCTTCGCACTGGGGCTCCTGGTAGTTGTGGCCGTCTCGATCCTGGCCACGATCTACCCGGTGCGAGTGGCCACAAGCATCACGCCCCTCCGGGCGATGAGCGACCGGTGAGGAGGCCTCCATGTACCTGAACCTCGCGGTAAAGAACATCCTCCGCAACGGAAAACGGAGCCTCACCCTGGGAGTGAACTACGCCATCGTGGCGTTCATCCTCACGGCCCTAGCGTCCTTCACCCGGGGCGCCCAGACCAACGTCGCTACGAGCCTGGTGCGCGCCACGGCGGGACACATCACGATTTCGGGGCAGTACGCCAAGGACGGAAGGATCTATAACGGGATGC
>CAYTYG010000117.1:217-4333 GCA_964441515.1 uncultured Treponema sp. | reverse complement strand
CCCGAGATCGAGCGGATAGTCCGGGACTCCCTGGGACCCGGGGCCACGGTTTTCCCCCGCTACCTGGTAAAATCGTCCTTGTACTACCGGGGGCTGTCCAAACGCCTATCCTTCACGGGCGTCGAGGCCTCCAAGGACGCAGGCTTCCGGGAACAGATGAGATTCTCCTCCGGGGGCTGGGACGAGTGGGCCGAGGACCCCAACGGCGTCATCCTTCCCGAGTCCGCGGCCTCCTACTTCGGTCTGGCCGCGGGGGACGAGGTGGTCCTCTCGAACCGATCCAGCCTGGGGGCCTTCAATACCGGGATACTTAAAATCCGGGGCATCTACGCCACGGACAATTACTTCCTTGAGGGCTTCGTGTTGGCGCACTTCGATTTCCTGAGAAATCTGGATTTGGCCGGACCGGACGCGGCCACGACGATGTACGTCTACTTCCCCTCCCCCTCAGGGCTTCCGGACCGGCGCGAGACCCTGTCCCGGGCCCTTGCGGCCGCGGGCTTCGAGGTCTCGAAGCCCGCCAGCGACTCCGAGGCCATCTCCGCCGTGTCCGCCGCGAGCGTACGGTACGAAGTGGACAAGGAGGGACGCGACCGGATCATGCTCAAGCTCTCCACCCTGGACGAGGTCCTGGGCATAGTCCGGAGCGTGACCTCGGCGGTGAACGCCGTCGGGGGCCTCGTGGCGGCGGTCATGCTCTTCGTCATCGCCGTTTCGGTATTCATCAACCTCCGGATGAGCATCAACGAGCGCCTCCGGGAGATCGGCACCATGCGGGCTCTCGGGGTGGATTCTTCCGCCGTGACGGGGCTCTTCGTCCTGGAGGGGTCCGTTCTGGCATTCCTGTCCTCCGCGGCGGGGGCCGCGGCGGGAGCCCTGGCCTGCCTTTTCGTCCGGTACGCGGTACCCATGCCCCCGGGCGGGAACCTGGGCCTCTTCCTGGACTCGGGACGCCTCGCGTTGGAACCCAATCCGGGGGAAATAGCCATCCTGGTGCTGACGATCACCGCCTTCGCGGCGGCGTTCTCGTTCTTTCCCGCCCGGAGGGGCGGAAGGATCACTCCCGTGGAAGCCCTGGCCTCCACGTTCTGAAAAAGCCGGGGTACCGGGGCGCCCGTATCCCCCGGAAAGGAGCACCGCTATGAAAGACAACCTGCGAAGATCGATACTCCTCGCCGCGGCCCTGGGGGCCCTGGCCGCATTCCCCCTGGCCGCACAGTCCGCGGCTCCGAAGGCCACGGACCCGAAGGCGGCGGCTCTCATACGGGCTTACGAGGATAAGACCAACCTGGAGGGCCTGGACATCACCAACCTCTTCACCCTGGTGCAGAAAAAGGACAATGCCGACGACCGGGTACTGCGGGTACAGATATTCCGGAGGGACGCGGCGAACACCTTCGCCCTACTGTTCCTCTATCCCGACTCGGAGAAGGGAAAAGGCTACTGGCGTAGCGGGGACGACCTCTATCTCTACCTCCCCTCCACCCGGGAGTTCGTGTACCGCAACCGCAAGGACGACGTTGGGGGCGCGGACATCCGCACCGATATGTTCGGCAAGTCCGACCTCCTTTCCCAGTACTGGGCCGGCATGGCCGGTACGGCCAAGGTCTCCTCCTGGGACTGCGACGTGGTGCGCCTGGACGCCAAGAAGCTGGACGTCTCCTACCCGGTCCAGAAATACTACTTCCGCAGGACCGACGGGCTGCCCGTGAAGGTGGAAAGCTTTTCCGCCGGGGAAACCCTGCTGAGAACCACCTACTACATCGAGTATAAGCAGGCGGGGGCGGGCAAGTTCATCTTCACCAAGCTTCTGGCCCAGGACGCCCTGGAGAAGGGACAGAAGACTTTCCTTACCAACGAGGACATCTCCACGGCCCGCATCCCGGACTACACCTTCTCCAAGGCCTTCCTGGAGGAGAAGTCCCGATGAGCGGGATAAGGACGAACGGAGCCCGGCTGGCTCTGTCCCCAGGTCGGGCTCTGTCCCCAGGTCGTGTCCTCTCCCCGCCGGCTCGAGCTCTGTCCCTACAGGGTCTAACTCTGTCCCTGCCGGCTCGAGCTCTGTCCCCGCAGGACCAAATCACGTCCCTGCCGGCTCGAGCTCTGTCCCTCCTGGCGGCGGTTTTCCTGGCCGCCGCGGCCCTAACAGCCCAGGAAGCCCCGGCAGACGACTTCGATCCCTTCGCGGAGGGCGCCTTCGAGGCGGAAACCGCCGCCGCAACGGAAGCTTCCGCCGACCGGGCGGCTCCCACGGAGGCCGGGGTCGCGGTGACCGAGATCCTGGCCGGCGGATCCTTCACGGTGTCCGCCACGGGCTACGTTCCCTCGGACTTCGTCGGCTACGCGGGGCTGGCGTCTATATCCGGAAAGGCCTTCGTAAAGGCAAGCGTTCCGGACTTCGGATCCCTCTTCGCCTCGTACGTCGTCACGCAGGACGTCTTCGCTGGGTATTCCGGCGCCGACCTAGGCGCCCTGACCGCGGGTGCAGACCTGGAGGAGCCGGACTACGGCCTTTCCGAGTTCCACTGGTCCTTCGACATCGGGAAGAAAGTCTTCTTCCGGCTGGGGAAACAGCTCCTTTCCTGGGGGCCCTCCCAGGTCTGGACCCCCGTGGACTTCGTGAATCCCGAGCGGGAAAACTTCTTCGCAGGCCTAGACCTACGGCGGGGCAAAGCGGGCTTGAGAGTCCACGTTCCTCTCGGCAAGACCAACCTGTTCTTGTACTCGGACTTTTCCGGACTGGACGGGGGAGACGGGGATCCTGTGGAAAAAGTTAACTACGCGGCACGTCTCGACGCCACTGTGGCCGGCTTCGAGCTGGGGCTGACCGGCTTCTGGGGCCCCGAGGCCCAGGCCAAGGGCGGACTGGACTTCTCCGGCTATGCCCTGGGCATGATGGTCTACGGGGAGCTGGCCGCGGGGCTGGAGTACTCGGTGTACGAGGGCTTCGCGATGGCCTCCCTCGGGTTTTCTCGGACCCTGGGGGACCTAAGGAAGTGGACCCTGGCGGCGGAGGGGATGTACAACTCCGCGGGGACAGAGCTGACCGGTAGCGACCTCGCCGAGGACTTGGCGGCTGGCGAAGTCGACTACCTCTATGTCGGCCGGTGGTACGCCTACGCGTCCCTGAAGGGGGAAGACTTCCCGTCCCGTTACATGGACAGCGACCTATACATCCTGACAAACCTGACGGACAGGTCCTTCCAAGTTGCACTATCGGAGAGCTTCGAGCTTCCCGGGTTCGTCCCCTTCACATTCATTCTCTCCTACCTGGGCGGCGGGACGGGAACGGAGCTGACCGCCCTGAGCGGCGGCCCGGCCTTCCAGCTGACGGTGCGCACGAGGATTTCTTTCTAGTGGGAAGCACGGACTCCGCGGACCGGCGCGGCTGGAGACGGCCCTATACCGCCAGCTCCAGCACCCTCCGCACCCCCGCCGTATCCAGTGGCACGAAGTTTCCGATCGTGCGCTTGCCCCCGTCCGTACACTTCCGGGCCATCTCATCCAGCCGATCCGTCCCCACGCCGATATCGGACAGCCGGGTGCCCAGGTTCAGGGAGCGGTAGAAAGCCTCCAGGCAACGTATTCCATCCCGGGCCGTGGCTTCCGGATTCCAGTAATCCATTTCCGCGTTCCAAACCCGGACGGCCCACTGGGCGAAGCGGTTCACGTCCCGGGAAAGGACATGCTTCATCCACGCGGGGAAGACCACCGCCAACCCCGCCCCGTGGGCCACGTCGTAGATCCCGGATATCTCGTGCTCTATATCGTGGGAGCCCCAATCGCCTATCCTCCCGGTGTTCAGGAGGTTGTTGTGCGCCACGGTACCGGTCCACATGAACTCCGCCCAGGCGTCGTAATCCTTCGGATTATCCAGGACCCTCGGGGCCATGCGGACTATGGTCTTCATCGCGGCCTCTAGGAGTCGGTCCGTAAACTCGACGTTCGGGACCGTCGTGAAGTAGCGCTCCATAAGGTGGGCTAGTATGTCCGAGGCCCCACAGGCCGCCTGGAAGGGGGGTAAAGTGAAGGCGATCTCGGGATTCAGAATGGAGAATCGGGGGTAGATGAGCTCCGAATTCACCGACCTCTTGAGTTGTCCCTCGTCGTTAGTAA
>CAYTYG010000117.1:0-207 GCA_964441515.1 uncultured Treponema sp. | reverse complement strand
ATCACGCACCCCGTGCTGGACTCGCTCCCCGCGGCGGGTATCGTAAGGACCGTGCCGACCGGAAGGGCCGCCGTGGGGTCGCCCTTGCCCAGGAAGAGATTCCAGACGTCCCCGTCCAGGACGGCGCCCATGGCGATGGCCTTCGCCGAGTCGATAACGCTGCCCCCGCCCACCGCAAGAACAAGCTCCAGCTTTCTCTCCTTACAG
>CAYTYG010000116.1:5263-9107 GCA_964441515.1 uncultured Treponema sp. | reverse complement strand
AAGCCCCTCAGACGTGGAAGAACTTCCTAAGGGAGGTGGTAGTGGCTATCCGCAGGTGGATATAGACCAGGAAGACCCCCACGGGCACGAGGGCGAACCCGATGATGGAGGACCACTCGAGATAGACCTCGCCGCGGATGAACTTGTCCGTCAGGTACTCGATCGAAAGGCATATGGCCGTCACCCCGAAGCAGATGATGGAGACGATGTTGAGCCCCTTCCTCCGGGCCTTGATGACCGCAAGGACCGTGCCGATCCCGAAAACCTCCACGGCCAAGGCCAGGGGAAGGCCCAGGGGGACGAACCAGTTGTACTTGGGGCCGTCTATAAGGTCCAGGGCGCCCAAAAAGCCCAGGAGTCCCAGGGCCGCGATAGCGACGGCCAGGCCGGGAAGCTTGTTTATAAAGAGGGGAAGTCCCACGCAGAGCCAGAGGAAAGTTATCGAGGCCACGGGATAGAGGCTCCAGGTGAGGCTTCCGGATACCAGGAAGTTGATGGCCGCCGCGGACCCGGCGGCGATGGCCAGGCACACGGTGACGACCTCCCGGGTTATGAAGAGCTTCTCCCGGGGGGTGAAATTGCCCTTCCCGTCGGGGTCGAAGAGGGGCTCGATCCGCGGACGGGCGGAAGTTGAGGATTCCGCGGCGTCCGATTCGGACCCCACGCGCACGCCGCAGAGGGGGCAGGAGACGGCTTGGTCCCCGAGGTCGACGCCGCAGTTCGGACACAGGTTCATACGGGATCCTCCATGTTGCATTCGATGCGGACGGGTATGCCCAGGGACGCCAGCCGCTTGAAGGCCAGGCGTTCCACCTCCCGGGACTTCTTGAGGCTGCCGAAGTTGGCGTAGATGGAATCGCCCCAGGTGACCGTTCCGAGGTTCCCGCAGGTGACGCGGCTCGGGGGCATCAGGCACTCCATGCGCTCCACGTGGGCGTTCAGGGGCTCCGGCAGGGACAGGGTCCCGAGGTTGGACACCCCGCCGGACAGGAAATTCTTGCCCAGGCTGTTATAGAGGACCCGCATGGCCACCTCCTTCAGCCCAAGGGGAAGCCAGCGGACGTACAGCTTGCGGGAGATTCCCACGTTCCGGGCGATCTGCCGGGGAATCTCCCGCTCGGGGCTCTCGCTCTTCATGCGGTGGTGCACCAGCTCGGCGATCTCCCCGAAGTCGTAGTGCCCCAGCCGGAGGTCGATGGAGGGCATGTAATAGAGGCTGAAGTTTCGCATGGTCCGGGAGGGGTAGATGCGCCGCATGTTGATGGGCACCTCCAGGGTGGCCATGGGGCCGCTCTTGCGCCGCATCCAGGCAGGGTAGGTCTCCCGAATATTCTGCAGGGCGTCCATGGTGGCCGCGCAGAAGAGCTCCGTGACGGTCACCCCGAAGCTCTTGGCCACCTCCTTGGTCTTCTCCAGGGGGAGTATCCCGGAGGTCACCCGGAACTGGTAGGGAGGCAGCAGGGGAGAAACCACCCGGAAGGCGTTAGGTCGGGGCTCCGGGACGGGGAGATCCGCCTTAAAAAAGCGGTTGTAGGCGTCCTCGTACTCCTCCGGGTGGGGGACCCCGTCGGGGTCGAAGACGTCCGGCGCGCCCTCGGACTCCACGCCCCGGAACCGGAAATACTGGGCCAGGAGGGTCTTGAAGAAGATGACGGCGCCGCCGCCGTCCGAGAGCACGTGGTGCATCTCCAGGGCTATCCGTTTCCCCCGGGCGCGCACCCGGAAGGGCATCTGTTTCCGTGTTCGGACGTCGAAGTCCTGTATCGGGTACCGCTGGTCCGCCACGGGCACAGGCACCCTGTCCAGGGGCTGCAGGTAGTTCCAGAAGAAGCCCCGGTGGAGGTCGACCATGTAGTACGGGAACCGGGGGGCTATGCGGGCCAGGGCGGCCGACAGGGAGGGAAGGTGGACGGGCTCCTTCAGGGTCGCGCAGAGCCGGAACATGTAGGTGGCGACCCTGTCGGACATCACCGGGAAGATCATGGCGGCGTTGTCCAGGACGAACCAGGGGCCGAATTCGTCCCTTCTCGCCGCGTTGGCGTACTTGATGTTCAGGCGGTCCGCTTCCATGGATCTCATCATGTTTTTTAAAACACCAGGGCCGGGACTTCGTCCGGTATGGGGCCGGAAACAGGATCCGGGAGGTACGGATCGCATTCTATCCTCGCCGGAAGATTAAGGGAAGCCAGAAGTGTGAAGAACCGCCTCTCCACCTCCCGGGACCGGGATCGGCTGCCGAAGGAGATGTAGAGCCGGCCCTTCCAGCTGTAGACCGCGGCGTTCGTCTTCAGCTCCCGGCTGGGAGCCGGCAGGAACTCGAACCTTTCCACCCGTTCGTCCAACGGGGAAGGCAGGCTCATGGAGCCCAGGTTCGAAAGGAGCCCGGTGATGAGCCCCTCCCCCAGGGAGTCGTATAGCATGCGGGCGAAGAAGTCCTTAAGGACCAGGGGGACGGCCCGGACGAAGAGATTCCGCCCTCCCCCCGCGTTCCGGGAGATCTGCCGGGCTATCTCCCTCTCGTCGTTCTCCAAGGCCATCCGGTGCCGTACGATGCCCACGAGGTCCTCGAAGGAATACGGCCCCAGGCGGAGGTCCACGGAGGGCAGGAGGAAGAGCGTAAAATTCCGCAGGGTCCGGGAGGGGTAGAATTTCCGCATGTTCACGGGCACCTCCACGGCGGCTATGGGGCGCAGGGCGCGCCGGAGCCGCTCGGGGTAGGAATCCCGTATCCCCTGGTAGGCGTACATGAGCGCGGCGGTGAGGAACTCCGTGATCGTGGCGCTCCGGGATTTAGCGGCCTCCATCGCCGACGCCAGATCCAGGACCCCGGTGATGGCGCGGTACTGCCCGAAGGGAAGGGCCGGCTCCACGGGGCGGAAAGCACGGGGGCGGGGCTCCGGGTGCGGCCAGCCGCCCCGGAAATACCGGTGGTACGCGTCCTCGTACTCGTGGGGATGGGGACTCGTACCGGGCAAAAGGACCTCCGGGGAGGGTTCGCTGGGCACGCCCTGCAGGCGGAAGTACTCCGCCAGTAGGCTTTTGAGGAACACCAAGGCTCCGGAGGCGTCCGTCAGGATATGGGAAAACTCGCAGGCTATCCGCCGGCCCCTCAACCGCACCCGGAACAAGTGGGTACCGGACCTGCGGGGATCGAAGTTCTGGCAGGGCCAGCCCTCGTCCGCGATCGGCGCCGGGAGGCGGCGGGAGGGCTGGAAATAGTACCAGAAGAAACCCCTGCGGAGCTCCACCAGGAAATACGGGAAACGCTGCGCCACGTTCCGTAGCGCCTCGGCCAGCACGGGAAGCCGGACGGGCTCGTCCAGGATCACGGCCGCGCGGAACAGGCTCGTTGCCACGCCGTCCGATACCGCCGGCATGATGATTGCTGCGTTGTCCAGGGAGTACCATCGGTCGGACGCTGACTCGAAAAGCGTCCTCGCCATCTTCAGGTTTTCTATCTCGGTCGTCATTCTTCCCTATTCGACCGGCAAAAGCGGGAATGGTTGCTTGCGGCCCGGTCCGACGCGCCCGTCTCCAGGATGGCCCCGGCGCTATCGGAAAGGCTCGCCGCCCTTCGGATGCCGCCGCGGTACTGGATAAATGGTACGACAAAAGCCGAACCGTTGTCAAACGCGTACCGCCTCCCGGCCGAGGCCCCCCCCTCCGGCTGCGGCCGCCTACAGGAAGGGGACGTACGGGAACAGGAGGACGAAGACCGCCGCGGCTACCAGGGCCGGGAGGAAATCCCCGGTGCGGACCTTCCGCAGGTTGAGGAGGTTCAGGGCTATCATCAGCACGAGCGCCCCGCCCGCGGCGGTAAGCTCGTTCAGCATGGTCTCCGAGA
>CAYTYG010000116.1:0-5253 GCA_964441515.1 uncultured Treponema sp. | reverse complement strand
CGAGACCCAGGGGGAGATGTGGACCGAGAGGAGCGTCAGGAGCCCCTGGTAGACCAGGACCACGAGGGCGGAGAACGCTACCCCCACGCCCATGGCTCCCGCGAAGAGGATGGACATGAAGCCGTCCAGGACGCTCTTGGTGAGGATGAGGTCGTAGTCCCCCTCCACGCCGGCCTTGAAGGACCCCACCAGGGCCATGGCGCCCACGCAGAAGAGCACCGAGGAGTTGAGGAATGCGTATGCGAAGGACGATCCTTCCTCGCCCTTGGCGAAGCGGCGCTTCAGGGTCTCCCCGAAGCGGAAGATGGCGCCCTCCACGTCGATCCACGTCCCCAGAAGCCCCCCGATAAGGAGCGCCAGGGCCAGGGCCAGGACATGGCCCGTCTTGAACGCCAGGTCCCTGGATTCCCTGGAGCGGGGCTCCGCCATCTGCATCCCCAGGATGAGGGTCATGGTCCCGGCCGCGGAATAGACCGTGTCGGAAACCTTTTCCGAAAATCCCTTGCGAAGAAGGAGCCCGATCAGGGTTCCCAGGATGATGGCGGCTGCGTTCACGATGGTGGCTATCATAGCGGCTCCGATGCTCCGAAAGGCTTTGGGTCAAGGCTTGACCGCAGGTTCCCGATTATATACTATCGAGAACGCAAAGGGGGCAAGTGTTCATGGAAACCCTCAAGGAGAATCGGGAATCCGTAACCGCCGACCACGCCGCCAAGCGTATTTACTGCGCCAACTGCGTGCACTGCAAGCTCGTGCCCACGCCCGCCCACGGAGCCGGGAGATATTACCTCCGGGTGCGCTGCGACGCCGGTAAGTGGAAAAAGAAGCTGGGCGAGGAAAAAATCTACAAGTATTTCACCGTGGCCCGCCGGGCCATCGACAGCTGCGACTGCTACGAGGATATGGGCGATCCCCGGGAATTCATGCGGGATCTCAAGAAATCCCTCCCGGACAAGGACGAGATATACACCGCCTGACCATGCAAGGATATACGATGAAAAGACTCTCGATTTTACTTCTGACGGCGGGCGTCACGCTCGCCGTTCTGGCGTCCTGCGCAAGCGCCCCCCCCGTAATCCCCGAGGACGCCACGTCCGCGGAGCTGATACAGCGCGCCCAGGAGGCTTCCGACAAGTCCGACTGGTCGACGGCCATCCTCTATTACGAGACCGCGCGGGAGCGCTTCGGGACGGACCCCGCCGTCCTGGTCGCCTGCGAGTACGAGACGGCCTTCATCCACTACAAGCAGGGCAGGTACGCCCTGGCGGAGGAAGGGTTCAAGGCCCTCATCGCCAAGTACGAGACCCCGGAGGGCGCCCTCCTCTCTCCCAGCTACCTGCTTCTGGCCCGGAAGGTGCTGCCCAAGGTCCAGGAAAAGCTCGGGGAAGAGAAGAAAACGGAACAACCCGCCGCGGAGACGGTCCCCGCGGAAACCCCCTCCGAAGAGGCGGCTACCGAGGGCTGACGCGGCGCCGACGGCGGGAAGGGGCTTTCAATAGCCCAAGGATTCCCCCACGATGAGGATGGTGAAATCCGACATCATCGGCTTCTTCCTCAGTATCTGGTAGATCCTGCAGATACGGGTGTCCCCCTGGCAGTCCTCGCAGACCCCGGTCTTCACGCAGGGGTTGTTCTTGTCCAGGCGCTTGTTGTTCATCGGGCTGGCGTAGGTCTCTATGCGCGCGAAGGCTTCGTCTATATCCCGGACGATCTTGTTGACCCCCACTACCACCACGGTCTTGGCGGGCCCGAAGCTCAGGGCCGCCACCCGGTTCCCGTTTCCGTCCACGTTCACCACGTCCCCCTCCAGGGTGACGGCGTTGGAGCCGGAGATGAAGACGTCGCAGGTAAGCTGTTTCCGCAGTATCTCCAGCTTCTTATCCGGAGCCAGCCCCGGGGCGTTGTGGTCCAGGACCACGGCTCCCTTGGCTTGTACCTTCTCCTGGATGCCCAGGGTCTTCACGGTCATGGAGCCGCCGAATCCTACGCTCGCTCCGGGCTTCACGAAGGAGAGCACCTTCTCCGCGGCCTGGGCGGGGGTGGAAACGTAGACGGCGTCGAAGCCGGATTTCTTCAACCCCCGGACGGCCTGTTCGGCCAGGGCTTCCGCGTGCCAAGATTCAACCGGGTTCATGGGAACCTCCTACTTGTGGATACTGAGCTTGCCAGGCTTTCCTGGACCTTTTTTATACGATACCGGCGGGGTGCGGGCTTGTAAAGCTTCGGCCGTAGACTCGGGTCATCCGGGCCAGGTCCCGGGCCAGCCGGGAGTCCAGGGCCCCGGGGGAAAGGCGCCAGGACCAGTTACCTCCCAGGGTGGAGGGCGTATTCATCCGGGCCTCGCTTCCCAGGCCCAGGAGGTCCTGAACCGGGGCCACGGCAATCCGGGCCACGCTCTTCCAGGCCTCCCGCAGGAGGGCCCGCACGAGGTTCCCCTTCCCGGTTCCCACGTAGCTCCGCAGGAAGGCCAGCTCCTCCGGCCGGGCCTTGTCCAGCCAGCCCGCCAGGGTGTCGTTGTCGTGGGTTCCCGTGTAGACCGCGCAGTTCTCCGGGTAGTTGTGGGGCAGAAAGCCGTTCCGGGGGTCCAGCCCGGCCCCGGATTCCTGGGCGTCGAAGCCGAACTGTAGGATTTTCATCCCCGGCAGCCCGTAGCGGTCCCTCAGGTCCCGGACCTCCTCGGTGATGAAGCCCAGGTCCTCGGCCAGCACGGGAATCTCGCCCCCCAGGGCCCGGAAGACCGCGGCGAAGAGGGCGTGCCCCGGCGCCTTTCGCCAGACGCCCCGGCGGGCCGTAGGTTCGCCGGCGGGTATGGCCCAATAGGCCTCTAAGCCCCGAAAATGGTCGATGCGGACGAAGTCCGCCGTACGCAGGGCCGCCCGTATCCGGGATATCCACCAGTGAAAACCCTCCCGCTCGTGCTCGGCCCAGTTGTACAGGGGATTGCCCCAGAGCTGGCCGTCCTCGGAGAAGTAGTCCGGGGGCACCCCCGCGACCTCCCGGGGGCTCCCCTTCCCGTCCAGGTCGAAGAGCTCCCGGCGGGCCCATACGTCCGAGGAATCCCGGGCCACGAAGAAAGGCAGGTCCCCCAGGATGCGCACGCCCCGGGAGTGGGCGTGGGCCTTTAGGGCCTCCCACTGTTCGTAGAAGAAAAACTGGAGGACCTCTCGGCACTCCAGGTCCAGGCCGTACGCGCCCCGCCACTGCCGGAGCGCCGAGGCTTCCCGCAGGGCCAGGGGCCGGGGCCAGTACTCGTTCCAGATGGAGCTGCGGCCTCCTTCCCGGGCCGCCCGCTCGTCCTGTACCGCCTTGATGGACCGGAAGAGCGCGTAATCCTCGAGCCATCCGGATTCGGCCCTCCGGAAGGCCTCGAAGTCCCGACGCCGGGCCGGGCCGGCCGTATCCAGGAAACTCCTCGCGGCCCGGTCCAGGAGGGGCAGTTTCCAGGCCAGGACCCGGCCGTAGTCCACCCGCCCCGGCGGGAAGTCCGGTACGGGAAAGGACTCCGGAAGAAAGCCCTCCCGCGCCAGGACGTCCGGGGATATCAGGAGCTCGCTGCCCGCGAAGGAGGAGAACGGGGCGTAGGGCGAATCCCCGTAGCCGGTGGGCCCCAGGGGAAGGACCTGCCAGACCCCCTGTCCCGCCTCGGCCAGCCAGTCGACGAAGCGGTGCGCCTCGGGGCCGAGGTCCCCTATCCCGTAGGGCCCCGGCAGGGACGTGGGGTGCAGCAAGACTCCGCTGGTCCTTTCCATGCGATTCTTCGGCCTCCGGGCGGCCCCCCGGGGGATCGGAATCCCGGAGGGAATACAGGTTCTGTTATAAAACCGGTTTAGTCGTTTGTCAAAGGGGTCCGGAGAAGAAAACGATGGCGGGGATCAGGAACCGGGGGCTTCCAGGGCCGGCTTTTCCGCGGGGGGATAGGCACGAGGATCGGTCCCCAGGCGCCGGACGCTCCGGCCCAGAAGGACAAGCCCGACGGCCGAGGAGATCAGGTCCGCCAGGGGGAAGGAACCCCATACTCCGTCCACGCCGAAGTAGCGCGGCAGGACGAGTACCAGGGGGATAAGGATCAGGAACTGCCGGGAGACCCCCAGGACAAAGGCCTGCGTGGGTTTTCCTATGGCCTGGAAAAACGTGGAGCTGGTGATCTGGATGGAGGCCGCGGGCACAAGCAACACCATCAGGCGCAGGGCTCGGGCGCTCTTTTCGATCAAGGCGGCGTCCCCCGTAAAGAGGCCCATGGCCGCCCTGGGCGCCAGCATCATGAAGCTGTACCCCGCCAGGGCCAGGCAGAAGGCCGTCAGAAGGGCCGTGCGCAGGCTTTCGCGGACCCGGCCGAATTGCCGCGCCCCGTAGTTGTATCCCGCTATGGGCTGGAAGCCCTGGACTATCCCGATGACCGGCATGATCACGATCATGTTGATCTTGTGGTTCATCCCGTACATGGTGATGGCCTCGTCCCCGCCGTGATATCCCAGGGTGTTGTTGATTACGAGGGCCAAGAGGCTCATCCCGGCGTTCTGCACGAAGGCCGGCACGCCCAGGAGGACGCTCTCCCCGAGGAGATCCCACCGGATACGGAAGTGCCGAAGGGCCATCGGGACGTGCCCCTTTCCTCGGACATAGATGGAAAAGAGGTAGACGCAGGAAGCCGCCTGGCTGATCACCGTGGCGGCGGCCGCGCCGGCCACCCCCATCCGGAACCCGAAGATGAACAGGGGATCCAGGACCGTATTCAGCCCCGCGCCGAGGATCATGCCGACCATGGAGGCCCGGGCGTTGCCCTCGGCCCGGACGAGGTTGCTGGCGCACATGGACAGGGAGAAGAAGAAGAACCCCGCCCCCACGATGTTCAGGTACTGGGAGGCGTAGGGCAGGATCGTCTCGCTGGCCCCGAATAACCTCAGGACGGGGGTCATGAAGGCAAAGAGAAGGACAACCAGGACGGAGGTCACTACGGCCACCGCGGAGTATGCGGTACCCAGGGCGTGGGCGGCCTCCTCGGGCTTCCGCTCCCCCAGGCGGCGGGAGACGATGGACGCGGTGCCGAAGCTCAGGGAGTGCGCGAAGGCCGAGACGACCATCTGTATGGGGAAGACGATGGAGAGGGCCGCGATGGCCGTGGGACCCACGCCGTGCCCCACGAAGATCGTATCCACGATGTTATAAAGGGCGTTGACGATCATCCCCACCGCCGAGGGTATGCCCATCTTGAGAAGGAGCGGGAAGATGGCGTCCCGGCCCAGGAAATCCGTC
>CAYTYG010000115.1:0-9113 GCA_964441515.1 uncultured Treponema sp. | reverse complement strand
GCCGGAAAGTATCTTCCCGCTCGTGGGCACGACCTGGTTGTAGGCCCGGGCGAGCCGGGTGATGGAGTCCAGAAGGATGACGACGTCCTTGCCGTGCTCCACCAGCCGCTTCGCCTTCTCCAGAACCATCTCCGCCACCTGGACGTGCCGCGTGGCCTGTTCGTCGAAGGTGGAGGAGATCACCTCCGCCTTTACGGTCCGCTCCATGTCCGTCACTTCCTCGGGCCGTTCGTCGATGAGCAGAACTATGAGATAGACCTCGGGATGGTTCGCCGTGATGGCGTTGGCTATGCGTTGAAGGAGGATCGTCTTTCCGGTCTTGGGCGGGGATACGACCAGGGCCCGCTGTCCCTTGCCGATGGGACAGAACAGGTTGATGATTCGGGTGGATATCTCCCGGGTGTCCGTCTCAAGGTTCAAGCGCACGTTCGGATACAGGGGGGTCAGGTTTTCGAAGGGGATGCGGTTCTGGGCTACCGCCGGCTCGTCGAAGTTGACCTGCTCCACCCGGAGCATCGCGAAGAAGCGTTCGCCCTCCTTGGGGCTGCGGATCTGGCCGTAGACCGTGTCCCCGGTCTTGAGGTTGAAGAGCCGTATCTGGGAGGGCGAGATGTAGATGTCGTCGGAGCCGGGCAGGTAGGAGTTCTGGGGCGAGCGCAGGAACCCGTAGCCGTCCGGCAGAATCTCCAGGGATCCGTAGGCGTAGATGATGCCCCCGCGCTCGGTGTGGGATTTCAGGATGGAGAAGATGAGCTCCTGCTTCTTCAGGGATATCATCTCCTCGTGACCTATCCCGTACCGGGAGCCGAGGTCGCGAAGCTCCTTCAGCGGCATGCTCGTCAGCTCGTTGATGGAAAGCCGGGAGCGGGAATCGACGCGATCCGCGCGGTTCTGCTCCTGGGGCTTCTCCTGGGCATCCTGTTTCTTCACGAAGCCCGGAACGGAGATCGTGGAGCTGCGGAACCCCGAGTTTTCCTCCCGGGGCGCGTCCGCTTTCTGCGCTTCCGGGTAAGCCGGTTCGCGGGACTCGCTTTCCGCCCCGGGGGCTTCCCGCCCGGGCTTGCGGCGAACCCGGATCTTCACGGGCTCCTTCTCCGGGGCGCCCTCGTTCCCGGGTACGGGCGCTTCCGCGGAAGCTTCCTCACCGGCCTGCGTCGTCACCGGCTCCTCCGGATCCAGGGAAAACTCGCGCTGTTCGATCCCGCCGGGGGCGGTTTCAATCGGCCCCTCGGTTGTGCGTTTCTTTCGGATTATGGCCATCAAACACTCCGTACTGTGTGGCTGGTTTCAATCTACCCGCAAGCCGCCGTGTCAAGCGCTTCGGGGTCCGATGTTGCGGACTTTTTCTGCCCGTCGTACATCGAATCTTAATCTTGTCTGAAGGGGGAAACACGGACTGCGCATGGCGGAAACGCGGTCCAATGTGAATACGATATCCTATATCCCAGACCCTCCCGCTGTCAAGGCAAGTCTTTTTTTTGCTCTTCCGCAAAGCGCCTCAGCGCGATCAAGACCCGCGCCGCGGCTTGTTCCCGAATTTGCGAACGGTCGCCGGCCAGGGAGAGAAGCTCCTCCCTCGCCGCACCGTTCCCGGAGGCGAGCCCGATCCACACCGTTCCGACGGGCTTTTCCGGGGTGCCTCCCCCGGGTCCCGCGATGCCGGATACGGCCGCCGCGAGGTCCGCCCCGCTAATCCGCAGGGCTTCCCGGGCCATCGCCCGGACAGTCTGCGGGGAAACCGCGCCGTGCTCCCGGAGCGTCTCGCCGGGGACCCGGAGGATGGTCTCCTTGGCTTCGTTCGCGTAGGAAACAACCCCTCCCCAGAAGCACCTGGAGGCGCCGGGGACGGCGGTGACCGCGGCGGATACGAGGCCCCCCGTGCACGACTCCGCCAGCGCGAAACGCAGCCCGCGGAGTTCCAGGACCTCCAGCAGGGAACGCGCCTCATCCGCCGGAACGGATACCCGGAACCCCTCCTTGGCCGGCTTGTTCACGGTCTTACGCTTCGGCGGGCTTGGGGGCAAAGGGACTGAAGCCGGCGGGATCCCGTATCATCTCGCAGCGTCCTTCGAAGATAACGCCGTCCGCTATGCGCAGTTTGGCCGTCTTGATGCGGCCGTAGACCCGGGCGGAAGGCAAAAGTTCTATCCTGTCCGCCGCCTCCAAGTCGCCATGGACCACCCCTCCTACGATGATGCTGGAAGCCCGTACAAGCCCGGCTCGGACCTCGGCGCCCTCGTCGATATGCAGGAAGCCTTCGGCGTCTATCTCGCCCTCGAATTTTCCCCGGATCATAAGGGAATCCCGGAACCTCAGCTTCCCGGAAAAGCCTGTTTCCGTTCCCAGGATGGTGGATATTTCGTGCATTGTCTTGGACGTTGGTTTGGGCATATTTCCCCGGTTATTTCGTTTTCATCACGAAGACGCCGTCCCAGTCCGCGGGAGGAGGGTCTTCCAGGTACTGGCGGCACCGTGCAAGGTATACCTTGGAGGGGCCGTCCCCCGGGTCGGTCTCCAGGGCCTTCGCGAACAGGGTTTCCGCGTCCTTGAATTTCGAAAGTTTATAAAACTTCCTTCCCTGGGCGAAGAGTTCGAGGACTCGCTTTTTCCCCTCCGTTATCACCCTTTCTACCCCCGTCAGGCCCCGGCGTGTTCCCGGATCTTCTTCTTTATCGCCGCCAGCTCGGTCTCCCTGTGCTTGATCTGGTCCGATTTCTGCCGGAAAGCCGCCACCCGGGCTTCCCAGGTTCGTACCGTTTCGGCCGTCTTACGGACCTTCTCCCCCGCCTCCCCCGGAAGGGAAGAAAGGGATTCGAGGGTGTTCTTGATCCCGACAAAGGATTCGATGGCCTCCAGGGCTAGGCTTTCGGCCAGGTTCAGGCGCTCCTCCCTGGACTCGATCTGTCGTACCAGCTCGCGGGTTCGGAGCACGGCCCGAATGCGGGCCAGCACCTCGGAGAAGTTGAAGGGCTTCGTGATATAGTCGTCCGCCCCGAGTTCCAGTCCCTCCACCTTGTCCTTCACGTCGTCCATGGCGGAGAACATGATGATGGGGATATCGGCGAATTCCGCGTATTCCTTGTTCGTCTTCAGAAGGCGCGTCAGCTCCCATCCGGACATCTTCGGCATCACGTTGTCCAGTAGGATCAAGTCCGGCTTGGCTTTTTCTATCAGCTCCAGGGCCTGGAGCCCGTTTTCCGCGAGCTCCACCCGGAACCCCAGCTTGGACAGCATGACGTTGAAGAACTCCAGGTTGATCTGCTCGTCGTCGACTATCAGTATGTGCTTCTTGTCGTACATCTTTTCCCGCTTTTCTAGGATTTACCCTATTTTCCTATAGCCTCGGACTATTGTCAATCGAGTGGTTGGGATTCTCGCCCGCTCTTTCTTTCCTGTTGACCCGTAGGCGAAGGACTAAGGCGGCGGCCGTCCACGCCGCCGAAACCCCCAGCGCAGCCCATCCGATAAAGTCGCCGAACCGGTGATACAAGGTTTTCATCCGGCCTTCCGGCGGCAGGGGGATATCCGCAAACAGAACACCCTCGGAGAAGGGGGGGAGCTCCGCAAGAATCCCTCCGTCCGGGCCGATGAGGGCGGTGGAGCCCGTATTCGCGGCCCGGGCTACGGGAATTCCAAGCTCCGCCGCCCGGAGGACGGACTGACCCAGGTGTTGGTACTGGCAGGACAAGGCCTTCCCCCAGGAATCGTCGGTCAGGACGACCAGGAAGTCGGCCCCGGCGTCCGCGAAAGACCGGGCATGGTCCCCGAAGGAGTCCTCGAAGCAGATCGGGGTGGAAAACGAAGCGTCCCGCAGGCGGAATACGGTGAGATCCCGGCCTTTCTCCCAGAAATACCCGACCTCCGCCTCGATGGCCGCGGCTATACGGGGAAGCCGGTCCGCCGCCGGGAAGGACTCCGAGAAAGGCACAAGGCGTATCTTGTCGTACCTTGCGGCCTCCCGCCCACCCTCGAACAGGAAGGCGCTGTTCCAGTTTTTCCGCCCCCCGCCGCCGCTCGAGGCGGATTCGGCCCGACCGTTGCCGAACAGGAGGGGAACGTCCAGACTGCGGATGTATCCGTCCAGCCGCAGGGCGAGCTCCAGGGTTTCCCGGTTGGGGCGGAAGCGCAGATGCCATTCCAGGGGCGGTACGACGGCCGTTTCGTGCCAGACGATGAGATCCGGCTTCTCCCGCCGTGCCTCCTCGGTGAGGCGCAAAAGGCGATCCGCCACGGCCCGATAGTCCCGGAGGGAGCGCTGCCGTTCCCGGTAGCCGGGCTGAACCAGGGCCGCGCGAAGACGGCTTCTTGGAGCCCAGTCCGTCCCGGATAGCCCGCCCAGGATCGTGGATGCCGCGGCTATCCCCAGCGCGAGGGCCGCAGCCACGACAGAAGCCCGTCGGCGACCCTCCAGGACGGACCGCAGGGCCTTCCCCAGCGAGGCGTTCACCGAGCATGCCGCCAGGGAAACGAGCCATACCCCGCCCGCGGACGCCAGCCCCAGCAGGTTCGGATCCCTCCAGAAGGAGTACCCGAGGACTCCATAGGGATATCCCAGGAAGCCCCGGGATCTCAGGAATTCGTAGGATAGCCAGAGGAAAGGGAAGGCCAGTAAACCCCTTTTCGGGAAAGAACGGGAGACCAGGCCGAGAATGGGGAAAAGAACGGCAAGAAAGGCCGCGGCGTGGAGGCACGCGACGGCCAGGGCGGCGGGGTGGTATGTCCAGAGCCAGTAGTCGGAGAGCGCGTAGAGAAGGGCGCCGTACGCGGCGCCCGCGGCCATGCCGGAGCGCAGCCGGAACTCCGGGACCACGGCGAAGAGGGGAGCCAGGGCTACCCACCCCAGGAAACCCAGGCCTTTTGGGAGAAGGAAATTGGGAAACGCCAACGTATACAGGAACAGGGACGCGAGAAGGCAGGAAAGGACGATTACAAGCCGGGAGACTCTTCCGCGATCAATTTGCGCCGATTGGTTCATTCGAGACGGGTTTCGCTCGATCCGTCAGGCTCCATGCCGCCTTTTTCAGATCCCGGCCCGGGCGGAACGCGGCTACCCCATGGTCCGCCACGGATACGGGCTCGCCTGTCTTAGGATTCCGGGCTCGTTTTCTGCCCTTCCGGACGCGCACCTCGAATGTTCCGAAGCCCCTGAGCTCCACGGTATGACCCGAGAGAATGGCGGTCTTGATTTCCTCGAAGACTCCGTCGATCAGGGAATGGATGTCTTTGCGGCTGATCGAAAGCCGTTCGTGGAGAGCATCGATCAGTTCAGCCTTTGTGACCTTATCGGCCATCGTAACCCCCGGAACCAAGCGTTATCAAAAAAAGCGCCGCCTGTGGTCTTGCGGCGCTTCCTGGATCATGCCGATAGGGTGTTGACGAGTCGCTGCATCCTGGACTTTTTCCGGGCTGCGGTGTTCTTCTTGACGATTCCCTTGCATGCCGCGGTGTCGATATCCTTGATCATGGTCTTGAGGGCGGTCTCCGCAGCGGCTTTATCCTTGCCCTGAACGGCCAGAACGACCTTCTTGGCATCCGTGCGAATTTCGCTCTTAGCCTTTTTATTGCGGAGCCTGCGCTTTTCCGACTGCAGAAGGCGTTTTTCCGCCGAAGACTGATTCTTAGCCAACTAAATATCCCTCCAGGTTGATGCTGCCCCTTCCCGAAGCGCACGCGCTAATTCGCGAAAAGGCCTGACGCAAAAAGTAGCAGATGAGCCTTTCCGTGTCAATAGATAGACGGGAATACCCGAGCCGTACGGCATTGCGGAACCGCCGCATACCGGGTATATTGGGTCCATGATCGTATCCTTGTGGATCGTATTCACCGGGATCTCGCTCCTCCTCTTTTTCGACCTCATCCAGAAGGTTGCCTGCTCCTTTTCCGCGGACCGCGGAGAGGAGATGTCCTACCGGCTGGCCGACCGGATAGTCCGGACCATGTTCTCCCTTTTCCGAAGGTTGGGCGGATTTCGTTTCGATTATGAGAAAATTGCGCCCGGGACCCTGCCGCCCCGCTTCCTGGTCATCGCCAACCACCAGAGCCTTTTGGACATCCCCGTCGTCATGGACTTCTTCGGATCCTGCCGCAAGGTCCGCTTTGTGGCGAAGCGCGAGCTTGGGCGTTTTTTCCCCCTGGTTTCCTCCGTCCTACGGCTGCAGGGGCACGCGCTCATCTCCCGGGAGGGGAACGTTCACCAGGCCATGGACGCCCTGGCCCGGTTCGCCGGTTCCTGCGCGCGGCGAAAGGTGCACCCCGTAATCTTCCCGGAAGGGACCCGGTCCAAGAACGGCAGCGTTGGAGCTTTCCATACAGCCGGGGTGCGTCGGATCCTGGAAGAGGGGGGAGATCTTCCCATCGTAGCCCTCGCGATGGACGGCGGATGGAGGGTTCGGAATGTCCGAAACATGCTCCGGAATCTGGAAAAGGGTTTATACCGGGTTCGCCTCGTAGGCGTCTACCCCGCGCCCGCCGGAAAGAAGGACATCCTGGATGTCGTTTCCCGGGCCCGAACGGAGATCTCGGCGATCGTGGAAGAATGGCACCGCGGAAAGGACGGCTTTACGGCGTAGTCCCGTACGGCCGGACACGTGCCGGAAAAAGCGAACGGGGCGCCGGAAAGCAAACGCTTTCGTACGCCCCGTTTTCGGGTTGAGCGCTCGGGCGTCTTCGGGATCAGGTGAAATCCCGGGGACGGCGTTCGGTGCGCTTGCACTTCTCGCATTCCGCGACGTTCTTGATCTTGCCGTCTTCGAAGAGGGTCTTCATCTTGATCTCTCCGCCGCACGGACAATAAAAACGCTGCGTCGTACTGGAAGTACGTGAGTTCTTGCTAACGGCTGCCATGGAAACTCCTTCTTCTCGCGGGAATTTACCTTAAAGGAAGCCCGCATGTCAACCTGGGGCCGGAGGTAAAAAACGCTCCCGGGAGAAAGGAGGGACTCCCGGGAGCTGCGCCACAAAACAGAGCCGAGAAGGCATCTCGCTCGCCCTACGCATACAAAAAACAACAACCGGGCCGGAGGGTTACGGAAGACGCAGCTTTTCCGGAAGAGCGCCGGTACGCCGGCCCGGAGGGAGGCGCGGTACTTTATCTAGGCGGACGAGCGCCCTGCCTTCGGAAGAGGGATGCAAGGAAAGCCCGAAGCCGGTCGCGGAAGGACTGCCCGTAGCGCGTCGAGTAGTCCACGACCGCTGTGCGCGCGGACACGGAAAGCCCGTACTTCCGCTTAAGGTGGTCCCAGTGCTTCACGATATAAACGTAAAGGTCCGCCGCGGTCCTCCCCGGGAAGCGGCCGACGATGCGTTCTTCCCGGATGACGGCCGCGATGGGGCTGTACACGGTTTTATACCAGGACTCCAGAGCCTCCCGGAAGGGGATTTCCCCGGCACGGTCCTGGTTGATGAAGTACTTATGAACGAGGATGTGGTTCAGGACGATGTCATACTGCCCCGGGGAGGTAAAATCCAGGGAGGCATCCCCGGTTATCTTCAGGAACCCTGTCTTTTCGTAGAAGATCTTTTTCTCGTACCGGACGATTGCCCTTCGCAGATCCTCCAGCCCCATTCCGGGCTCCAGTCGAAGGTGGGTACTCAGGGAGACGACCTCCGCGTCGATCGCCTGCACCCCCTGCATCCGCGCGACGGAAACCCGATGGTTTCCGTCCCGGACGAAGTAGAGTCCCCCAACCTCGTACAGCTGTATCGCGGGAAGCATGATCTCCCGGTAATGGGCGAGGTCGACGCTGACCCATCGGAGCTTTAGGTGGTCGTGCTTCGGGAGGAAGTGGCGGCTGAAGTCCCGGTACCGCCCCTCGCTTCCCACGATTCGGTCTATCGGCACGGCGCGCAGCCCCAGGTAGGTCTCCCCCTCGGGCTTCAGGATGCTCCGCACTTCCTCCAGGGACAAAAGGCGCCTTCGGTCCGGGTCCAGGAAGCCCTGGATCCGGGAAAGGAACTCCCGGGTGCGCGCCCGGGTGAAGTCCTCCTTCGCCTTCTCGGAATAGATGTCCATCAATCGCTCCAGTCCAGGACGTAGTGGCTGAACGCGTTCACCACCGTGGTGTCCCTATAGCGCGATACGCGCAAGGCGTTCATGTCGTAGAGGTGGACGTGTCCGTGTACGAGGAATTTCGGCCGAAAGGACCTCATCAGCCAGAGAAAGGCCCGGAACCCCCGATGGCAGGGGTCCGGCCTGTCGTGGATACCCTGGGGCGGGGCGTGGCAGAGCACGATGTCGATGAAGCGGCCGTATAAAAGCCGGTTCCAGAAAAGCCGGGGCACGAGAAGCAGGATGCGCAGGAACATCTGGAAATTCGTGAACTGATTGGCTCCCCGGTTGTACCGCATCGACCCCCCAAGCCCCAGGACCAGGAGTCCGCTCTCCCGCACCACCCGGAACCCCGTGTACACGGCCCCGGTTCCTCCTTCCATGTCGTGGGTAGCCCATTTCAGGGTGGGAAGGCGGGACCGCTCCGCGGCCCGGGGACGGTACTGGCTAAGCTCCTGTATGTTGTGGTTGCCGAACACGAAAAGCAGGGGTTTGTTCAGCCCGGACACGATAAAGGACAGGTATTCGAGGGGCAGATCCCCCGCGGAGAGCACAAGATCCACGTCCCGGAACCGCTCCCGGATGGTCGTCGAATAGACGATGGGGTCGATCTGGTCCGAAACGCAGAGTATCCTCATCTATGGGGGCCGGCGGGGATGGTCGTCTTTGCGAGCAGTTCCTGTAGCTGGTCCTTGGCGAAGAGTTCCACGGCCCGGTTTTCCCCGAATTCCAGCGCGGTGCGGTTGAACGAGGAGCTTGTGATGATGGATCCCCGTATGATGCCCAGCTTCTTCATCTGGTCCAATAAGGAGCGTATGGAAGAGTCGTCCAGCATCTCGGAGACCCGGAGAAACCGGAGGAGCCGCGGCATCTTCTTGGTCCCCATCCACTTCTCCGAATCGTTCTCCACGGCTATCAGGTCCACCCCGTTCGGGGTCATCGAGACGTCCCGGATGTTCAGCTGGAGCGCCTGCTGGGTGATCGCCTTGCAGAGATCGATGAATTCCTCCCGGCCTGTGGTGAGGTAATCCTTCATCTTGTCGTCGGAACGGTATTCCTGGTACTG
>CAYTYG010000114.1:0-9192 GCA_964441515.1 uncultured Treponema sp. | reverse complement strand
CGGCGTCGCGCACCAGGACGCGCAGCAGCTCGAACTCCTTGGCCGTCAGGTGCAGCTCGCGCTGACCCTGGAAGGCCCGGTGGGCGGCCAGGTCGAGCCGCACGTCCTTGGCGGCCACCTCGCCCTCGTCCACGGAGAAGGAAACCTCCCGAACCGCCTGGACGGTCCGCCAGGAGGGGCGGGCAAGGGAGCGGAGCGAGGCGCCGAAGCCCTCGCCGCGCACCCGGGTGCGGAAGGTCTTGGAAAGTTTTTCGACGGTTATCACGGACAAGGGAGCCTCCCGGAACGCCGTCCGCCCGGAAGTCTACGGCGGCGGCGTCCGGAGAAAGGCCGGACGCGGCGTACGCGCGGAGTCCCGGGCGGGAGCTGACGGTCGAGACTCCGTCCTCGGGCTTTTATCCCGTGGGTGTCGCAGGGCCGGACGGCCCGCCGGCGCCGCTCGGACCGTGCCGCCCGGTTCCCGGGAACGCCCATCCTTCAGCGTTCTTCCGGGACCCCGGACGAGGAACCCTAGGCGCCCTCTCGAGATCGATTCCCGAGCCTAGCCCCGGACCGATCTTTCCGTCAATAGGCGTCCCGTTCCGATCCTTCGGTCTTTCGCGTTGAAAGTTTGGCCCTTTCATCTAGACTTGTTCCTGGAGCCGCCGCGTAATTCTGATACGGCGGCTTGGCTTTTGGAAGGCAAATAGGTAATACTTTCGTTTTGTCCGTCCGCCCGCCTACGGGACGGCGGGCTGGGAGGAATACGGAATGGACGCCGAACTTCGAAAGAAAGTCCTCGTGTACCAGCGGGAGGAGATCACGGGCAAGCTCCTGTACGGGAAGCTTGCGAAGGTGGTCAAGGACGAGAAGAACGCCCGAACCCTGCGCGACATAGCCCAGGCCGAGGACGAGCATTACGCGTTCTGGAAGGACCTATCGGGGGTCGACGTCGGCCCCAATAGGGGGAGAATCCGGTTCTACTTCTTCCTGGCCCGGACCCTGGGCCTAACCTTCGCGCTCAAGCTCATGGAGCGCGGGGAGAGCGTCACCGCCGAGGCCTACCGGGAGGTCTCCCACCTCGTTCCGGGCGCGGAGGCCATAGGGCGGGAGGAAGAGGAGCACGAGGACGCCCTGATGGAGATGATCGAGGAGGAGCGCCTCGCGTACATGGGCTCCATAGTCCTGGGCCTGAACGACGCCCTGGTGGAGCTGACCGGGACCCTCGCCGGGCTCACCTTCGCCCTGCGGAACGGCCCCCTGGTGGCCGTCAGCGGGATCATCACCGGCATCGCGGCCGCCTTTTCCATGGCGGCCTCCGACTACCTGGCCAGCCGAGCGGAGAACGACGCGCGGGCCGGGAAGTCCGCGGTCTACACGGGGGTCGCCTACCTGGGGACCGTCGCCTTCCTGGTGCTCCCGTACCTGGTGCTGCCCCGGGGGGGATCGTGGATCTTCATCAGCCTGGGGATCACCCTGGCCATAGCCGTGGGGATCATCGCCGCCTTCAACTTCTACCTCTCCGTGGCCAAGGACCTGGACTTCCGGAAGCGCTTCCTGGAGATGGCCGGGATATCCCTGGGGGTCTCCGCCTTCTCGTTCCTGGTCGGGCTGGTGGTGCGGGTCGTGTTCGGCATAGAAGTGTAGGGCGGGCCGGGGATGGAAAGGGACCCGGAAAGCGGCTTCGTCCGCGACGACTTCCTCTACGCGGAGCACCCGGACCCTTCCTGGGCGCGGAGGGGCTGGATGTCCCTGGACGGCCCCTGGCGGGTGGGACGATCCGGGCGCGTCCGGGAGGTCCGGGTACCCTTCCCCGTAGGCAGCGAGGATTCGGGCTGCGATTTCCCCGACCGGGGCTGCTTCGTCTACTCCCGCTCCTTCGAGCTGCCCGCCTCCGCGGCCGGCCGGTCCTGCCTCCTCCGGGTCGGCGCCTGCGACTACGAGACCCGGGTCCTCGTGAACGGCCGCGAGGCGGGAATCCATGTCGGGGGCTACGCCTCGTTTTCCGTCGATATCACCGGCCTCGCGCGGCCCGGTACCAACGAGATCGTCCTCAAGGTCCGGGACTCCCACAGCCCCCGCCAGGTCCGGGGCAAGCAGACCTTCCTGCGCGGGCCCTTCATGGTCTGGTACGGGGGAATCTCGGGCCCCTGGCAGTCCGTCTGGCTGGAGTTCGCGGGTCCCCGACGGCTGGAGAGAGCCGCGGTGCGGGCCGACTTCGGGCCGCGGGTCCTCGGGATCGAGGCTTTCGTCTCGGCGCCGCCCGGGGGGACGAGGCTTGCGAAGGAGCGGGGCGCGACGGCGGCGGGGACAGAGCCGGGGACAGAGCCGGGGACAGAGCCGGGGACAGAGCCGGGGACAGAGCCGGGGGCGGCGACGGAGTCCGGAACGGACGGGGCGGCCCTCGCCCTGGACATCGAGATCGCGGGGGAATCCGGAGGGAGCCTGCGGATCGAGGCCCGGTTTGAAGGCGGCGCCTTCCGCTGCTCCGTGCCCTTCGACGACCTGGGGATACGCCCCTGGTCTCCGGAGGATCCCGTACTCTACCGGCTGAAGTACGTCCTCCGCTCCGGCGGCGTCGTGTCCGACGCGGTGGAGAGCTACTTCGGCGTCCGCACCGTGGAGGCCCGGGACGGCCGCTTCCTCCTCAACGGGAGGCCGGAGATCCTGCGCATGGCCCTCGTCCAGGGCTACTACCCGGGGGGCGTCTATACCCCGCGCTCCCACGACCGGGAGGGGCAGGACATCCGGGCCCTGAAGCGCATGGGCTTCAACGGCGCCCGGCTTCACCAGAAGATCGAAAGCCCCTACTTCCTATACCTCTGCGACCGGCTGGGGCTCCTTGCGACCTTCGAGATGCCCTCCTTTTACCTGCCCAGCCGGAGGGGCTTTAAGGCCTACGAGCGGGAGTTCCGGGAGATCGTCGCGCGGGACTCCGGGCACCCGGCGGGGATCGCGTGGGTGCTCTTCAACGAGACCTGGGGTGTCTGGGGTCTGTACGGAAAAAGGTCGAAGACACGGCGCTTCGTCCGCTCGATGATACGTCTGGCCCGGGAGCTGGACCCCGGGCGGCTCGTGATCGACAACTCCGGGTGGGAGCATCTGGACACGGACATCGTGGACGTGCACCACTACCTGAAGACCTCCGGCCTGGCCCGACTGGCCTACGGGGGATTCCGGGCGCGGGACCCGAGGCGACTCCTGGGCGCGTCGGGACTGCGTACCTTCCTTTTCTACGCGCTCAACCGGATCGGGACCGAGACCCGGGCCGTCTTCCTGGACCGGGAGGCGGAAAGGACCGCGGGCCGGCGGGCCGCGCCCTGGCTCCTGTCCGAGTACGGCGGCTTCGGCTGGTACCGGAGCGACGAGGGCGGATCCGCCGCGGACAGGATAGCGGCCTACACCCGGGACGCCGCGGCCTCCGGGGTCTTTCAGGGATACTGCCTCACCCAGCTCTACGACGTCGGAACGGAGACCAACGGCATACTCGCCTTCGACCGCCGGCCCAAGATCTCGGAGGAGAGGATGTCGGAGATCAACGGGACGGCTTTCCGGGACCTCCGGGAGGAGGGGGCGGCCGAGGATCCCGGAAAGGAACGGGCATGACCAGGGCGAGGACCGCCGCTTTCCTCTATCTCTGCGCGGCGGCGGCGGCGGCCGCGGCCTGGGGCGCCGGGGGCCGAGTGCGGGTGCGGCTCGAGGTATCGGACGTCCGTCCGGAGGGCGGGACCGTGTTTCTGGCGGTCTACGACTGCGCGGACGGCTACCGCCGAAAGGCCCCGGCGGCCGCGTATTCCCTCAAGCCGGAGGAGGCCTCCGCCGGTTTTTCCCTGGACCTCCCCCCCGGCGAGTACGTCTTCGTCCTTTTCCAGGACCTGGACGGGGACAGCCAACTGGACACGAATTTCCTGGGAATGCCCCGGGAGCCTGTGGGGATCACCAACCGCGACGGAAGGAAGCGCCCCCGAAGCTTCCGCCGGCAAAAAATCCGGGTGGAGTTCGAGGGCCAGGTCCTCACCGTGCGGCTCGTCTCGATACGGAGGTAGAAGGCCGCCCGTAAAACCGGGAAAGCCCGAGCCGGATTCGGCCCCCCGTACCCGGCTCGTTGGAACTCTCAGAAGCTGAGCTTGACGGACGCGGTGATCGCGGGGAAGATCAGATCGATGACCCCCAGTCCGTACGCAGAGAGGTCCCGCTTTCCGCCGAACTCGCTTCCTCCGCTCCCAAAAGGCAGCATGGCGGAGAGTTTCACTTCCAGGTCCGAGGCCGCGTCCCACTTGAGTTCCGGAAGGAGCAGCCAGGACCCGTCCCCGGCGTTCACAAGGACCGCCAGGGTCGGAGTCCAGTAATCCGCGAAGATACGGGAGGCGTACAGGAAGACGTAGTGACGGCCCAGGACGAAGGACCTGCCGTTCAGGATCTCCGACACGTCGTACCCGCCCTCGTCGTCCGCTCCGGCTCCCCTGTAGTAGTATTCCCCCCGCAGGTCGACCTCCGCTCCCGGGACCGTCCAGTCGAAGCCCACGGCGGCCTCCAGGTCCCGGGCCAAGTCGAAATCTTCGGGGCCCGTCCCCCCGGCCACGCCCGATGGAAGCCCCAGGGCCGCCTCGGCGTAGAGCCCCACGGCCCCGATTCCTCCGGCGAAGTCCAGGCCGGCGTAGGTCCGCCGCTCGAAGGCCGCGGTACCCGACAGGGTCTCGTAGTACACGACCTCCCGGAAGAAGGACGCCGAGAGGTCGAAGGACCCGAGCACCGCGGAGACCTTCACCCCGAAGGGGAGGTTGGCCGGATCGCCCTCGTCCATGGTCGAGGGATTTCTCCGGCTTCGCTCCTGGAAGGCGAGGTAGGCCTGGACCGCGAAACCCCGCCCTAGAGCCAAGCTGGGCGCCAGGGCCAGGATCCCGGGGGTCTCCTCGGAGCCGAAGTCCAGGCCCGCGGCGGGGTACGCCTTGGCCGTGGGATTGAAGACGTAGGCCGTGCCCCAGGCTATCGGCAGCTTTCCGAAGGCCAGGTCGAAGGGGCCGAAGTTGGCCCGGCCGTAGGCGTGGTCCACGGCGAGGCTCCAGTGGAAGTCTTCGTACGGGTAGAGGTCCCCGGGGGACGCCGCGGGGTTGCCCAGGGCAATCGCCAGGTACGCGGGGATGCCGTAGTGTTCGTAGAGGGCGTACTCGTTGTCCCCGCCGTACCGGCCCGCGGACCGGACCTCCATGTGAAAGGAGAGCCGTTCGGAGGGTTCCCAATCCGCCTTCAGCCGGATGGACAGGGTGTCGCCCATCGTCGGCTCCCCGCTTCCCTCGTCCGGCCAGGCCGCGCCGGTCCGGTTCTGGGCATAGCCGTATATCGAGAAGGTATCGGCGGCTTCGCCGTTTTCCTGGGCGAGGGCCGGGGCCGCGGCCAGCGAGAGGACCGCGGCCGCCAGCGCCCAGGACATGCGTCGTTTCATGGTTCCCTCCTCACTTATGGAACTGCGCGGGATTCAGGAGCTTGTCGGGCACCGGCTCTCCGTAGGTGGCGGACTCGGTCGTGACAACGGTGCCGGAGCCTTTTTTATGGTTGGTCATCACCATCCGCGTGGCGGTCCGCCGGCCCCCCAGGATCTTGAACTCCGAGAGGATCAGGGTCTTCAGGTGGCCGTCCTTGGACGTGTGGAACTCGATGCGCACGGGCTGGTAGTTCGACTTTTCGACCTCGATCACGACCTTCGAGTAGACGCTTCCCTCCTTGCGGGCCGTTCCCTCCAGGGTCCAGGATTCGGCCCCGTTCTTGACCAGCTTGAAGCTGTACTTCTCCTCGAACTTCCCGGCCGACAAGTCCTCGTAGGAGAAGTCGCCCCCCACGCCCTGCACGGATTCCCCCTTGGCCGAGCCCGCTATCTTGCGCACCCGTCCCGTGGAGGGGAAGAAGAGCCAGTTGTCGTCCCCGATGGAGAGGATGCGCAGCCCCTTCACGGCCTTGGGCTCCAAGACCTCCATGTAGCTTTCGTCGTCCCCCCGTTCATATCCCGTTATCAGGAACTCCCGGTAGTCCTTTTCGTTCGCGGCGTCCGGGTAGGTGCGCATCCGCGTACGGGTGCGGCTCGTGTCGACATGCTGCCTCCTGTCCACCTCCCGCACGATGGAGAGCGCGTCCTCCTGGGCGGAAAGCCTGGGGCCGCAAAGAATGCCGAGGGCGATAAGACTCACGATGATCCTTTTCATGGAACGCTCCTTTCGCTTGTTGTTTCCGCGGACTCCGCCCGGGCGCCTGCCGGCTCCGGCCGCCTGCCGGCTCCGGCCGAAAGAGCCGCTGCTTCGATCCTTCGAGCCCGCAAAGAGCTTCGCCGGGCCGCCGGCACAAGGGCGGGCGCCAGGGCTATGGCCGCGATGTAGCAGACGAAAATACCGACCCCGAGGGTCTCCCCCAGGGAGGCGATTCCGGCGTAGCTGCCTATCAAGGCGAGGGATCCGAAGCCGATCAGGGTCGTCAGCATGCTCAGGGTAACCGACCTGCAGGACTGCGCGATGGCGTGGTCCCGGTCTCCCGGCTCCCGCAGGGCTGAAACGATGTGCACGCAGTAGTCGACGCCCACCCCGAGGATGAGGGGAAGGGACAGGGCGTTGACGATGTTGAAGTCCCGCAGGAAGGGCTGGACCCCGAACATCCAGACGAAGGCGGCCACGAAAGCCGTCTCCGTAAGAGCCGACAGGACCAACGAACGAAAGCCTATCCATACGATCGCGAACACGATGAGCGCCACGAGGATGGACGCGGAACGGGCTTCCTGGACCACCTCCCGGGAAAGCTCCGTCCCGAGCGCGAGCGACCCGGTGGCCGTCGGATCCACGGCTCTCAAGCCGTCGGTGAACCGTAGGATGGCGCTCGAGTCTACGAGGTCCGGCGCGCCCTGGATGATCACGAGGTATTTGGATCCCTCCGGGCTCACGTAGTCGGAACGGACATCCTCCGGCAGGTCCGGCAAGGCGATAGTGCGGCCCGGGGACGCCATACGGCGGATCTTCCGGTCTAGGCTGGCGGAGAACCCGTCGTCGATGCGGGAGAGAATGGAGGCGGCCTCCCCTCGGGGCAGGGCCTCGACGGCCGCCCGGAGCCTTCCGAAAACCTCCTGGCCGGGGGCGCCGGTTTCCGCTCCCAGGATCTCCCGTATCATGGCGTCCCGCTTCCGCACCGGCAGGGATTCCTCGCCGAGGGTTACGGCGGCCAGGTCGCCCAGCTCGATCACGTTCCATTCCAGGCGTTGGATCTCGTAGAGAAGCGCGTCCACGGTCTTCGCGTCCCATCCGGGGCCGTCGGTTCGGCCTTCCCGGGCCGCGATGGGCGCCATGGCGGCAAGGCGTTCCCTCTGTTCCCCGGGGCTCGGTATGAAGTCGGCCGCGGATTCCACGCGCCGGACCAGCGGGGCGTCCCGGAAGCGCTCCCCGAGGGCGCGGGCTTCCTCCAGGCCCGGCGTTCCGGCCATGTGCCGCCACGTGGATACGCCGAACCGGTCCGCGACGATCCGTTCCGCCTCCTGGGCCTCCGTTCCCTGGGGGCCTATCCTCCGCATGTCGTACTCGAACTTGTTGTTCGGCAGGTTGGCCAGCGCCAGGAGGGTGACCGCCGCACCCGCCGCGAGGAACGGCAGCCTGCGCCGGCCCGCCGCGGCCGTGATCCTCGGGATAAGCGGGAAGGATACCATCGGCAGCCGCCGGGAACTCGAAGCCCGGGCTGGGAAGGCCGCGATCAGGGCCGGAAGCACGAGGAACGCGGCCGCGAGGGTCGTGAGTATGCCCGTGCCGGCTATGAGCCCGAACTGCCGGAACGCCAGGGTCGAGGAGAGGGCAAGCGAGTAGAACGCCAGGGCCGTGGTCAGTCCGCCCACAAGGACGGGCGCCCCGACGGACGCGAAGACCCTGCCCATTGCGGAAGCCGGGTTTCCCTCGGTTTCCATGTACGCGTCGAACCGCGAGACGATGTGGATGCCGAAGTCGATGCCGAGCCCTACAAGCAGGGCCCCGAAGGAGCTGGTGATGATGTTCAGCTTGCGCACCGTGATCGCGGCGAAGCCCATATCGACCAGGACGCCTAGGGCCAGCGCGGCCAGGGCGAAGAGGATGGCCCTCTTTCGTCGGAAGGAAAGGAGAAAAAGCCCCAGGATCAGAAGGACCGCCAGGATGGAGGGGTAGAATATGTCCGAGCGGATGGCTTGATCCTCGTCCGCCTCGTTGGCCACGTCCCCGGTAAACCGGAAGCCGACGCCGGGGAAGCGCGCTCCGGTTTCCCCGGCCAGGGTTTTCGCTACTTCACAGAGGACCGCGAGGTTCTTTCGTTCGCCGAGATCAAAGGAAGGCCGCACGAGGAGGAGCAGGGTTTTACCCTCGGGATCGAGCATGTATTCCTCGCCGAAGAGCCAGGTGTCCGAGAGCCCCTCGGGGCTGTACGCCGCTTCGTCTTCGACGGCCGTCCGGAGCTCCGACGCGAAGCGGCCGAACCTCGACATCAGGGCGAAGGCGTCGTCCTCGCCCTCCGCGCCCTCCACTTCCTCGTCGTCCCCGTCGGCGAGTTTTTCCTCCATGAGGTCGTTGGTAGCCCGGATCAGGGGCATGAGCCGGGAGGATGCCAGGATCCGATCCGTCTCGGCCAGCTCCTCGGTATCCTGCAGGAGTAGGCCCCAGCGGGAAGCGAACTCTTTGTCGACCTTGAGCTGCACCGACCGTACGAGGCCGGCGGTCCTGGGGTCGGCTGCAAGGCCGGCCGCGAATGCCTCCGCCGCGGCCGTCAGAGTTTTACGGTCCGCGCCCTCCACTACAACCGCCAGGGTGGATGTGCCGGAAAAAGCGTCCGAGATCTCGGTATAGCTCCGCGCTACCGGATTGTCTCCGGGAAGCAGGTTCGTGATATCGTTGTCCACGCCCAGCTTCGAGGCGGCCCATCCCGCGGCCAAGGCGAGGATCAAGGTCCCCGTCAGGATAGGCCCCGGGCGCCGCATAGTCCACTCTCCCAGGGTTCTCATGGTTTCCCGGAAAATCATAGCAACTCCTTTCTAACCGGGTAGTTATAAAACCAACCGGTTAGTTAAATGCTTTCAATAAAAAACCTTTTCGTACATACCCGTATTCCCTATTTTTTTCGGAGGGTGAACGCGAAATGCGTTCCCATAAAGGCCTCTATGAACTGGCTGCGCAGGGCGGGTTCGTCCATCCCGAAACGGTCCATCCATGTCTCGTGGTAGGCCAC
>CAYTYG010000113.1:0-9211 GCA_964441515.1 uncultured Treponema sp. | reverse complement strand
GGTCGAAGGAGCGCGCAGGAAGCGCGCGACGAAGACCGAATCCCCCTCTCTCCGGAGAGTGTATCAAAGAACTTCGGAGCGGGGGATTCGAAGCGCAGCCCGCGCCGACCGGTAGGGAGGAAGAGGCGGCAGGGATGCCGCCGGAAGCGGGCGGAGCCGGGTCGAAGGAGCGCGCAGGAAGCGCGCGACGAAGACCGAATCCCCCTCTCTCCGAAGAAGGTATTGGACAGCTTCGGAGGGGGAAAACCCTTCCGGGTATTTAAAAATATTGATGGTAAACGTGTGTACTCGTAAGGGTACCGAGGATTCAAATCCCTCTCTCTCCGTACTTGTCCCCGGGCGTACGTAGCCAGGCCCCACGCTAACGGCCGCCGCCTAACCCCGCCAGGCCCGGAAGGGAGCAACGGTAAGCGGTTGGGCGTTGTGCCGTGGTCGGCCTGGCTACGGACGTCCGGGGCTTTTTCTATCAAGCGGGTTCGAAAAGCAACCGACTTATTGGACACCCCGGGACCCTTTGCCGAAAGCGCGGTCCGCATGGTATCCTCGACCCATGCCCTACGAGATCACGGCCGCCCGGAAGCGGCCCCGCGACTTCGACGAGCTTGCCGGACAGGATTTCGTCTCCGCCACCCTGCGGGCGTCCCTGGAGTCCGGCCGCATCGCCCACGCCTACCTGTTTTCCGGCCCCCGGGGCTGCGGCAAGACCAGCACGGCCCGCATCCTGGCCAAGAGCCTCAACTGCGAGAAGGGACCCACGGCCCGGCCCTGCGGTACGTGCGACTCCTGCCTGGCCATACAGCGGGGCTCGGCCCTGGACGTGATCGAGATAGACGGAGCCTCCAACACCTCCGTGGACAACGTTCGGCAGATCAAGGACGAGGTCCTCTTCGCCCCGGCCTCGGGTCGATACAAGATCTACATCATCGACGAAGTCCACATGCTCTCGAACAGCGCCTTCAACGCCCTCCTGAAAACCATCGAGGAGCCGCCCCCCTATATCGTCTTCATCTTCGCCACCACGGAGCTGCACAAGGTCCCCGCCACAATCAAGAGCCGCTGCCAGCAGTTCAACTTCCGGCGCATACCCCTGGACGTCATAAAGCGGCTCCTGGCGGAAGCCGCATCGGAGCTCAAGGTCGAGGCGGACGACGAGGCCCTCCTGTGGATTGCCAAGGAGGCCACCGGATCCCTGCGGGACGCCTACACCCTCTTCGACCAGGCCGCGTCCTTCTCGGAGGGCCGGGTCACCTACGAGAAGGTACGGGACAAGCTGGGGCTCGTGGGGGTGGACCGCATGAACGCCCTCTTCGAGACCTGCGTCCGGGGCGACCGGGCGGGCGCCTTGGCCTGGGTGGACGAGATCCTGGCCCGGGGCGTGTCCCCGGAGCAGTGCGTGGCGGACGCCGCGGAGTACGCCCGGTCTCTGCTCCTTGTGAAAAACGGGGTCTCCCGGGAGTCCGTCCTGGGGGAGACGCCCACGCGCTTTTCCCCTGAGGTCCTGGAGGCCCTCCCCTCCGAGCGGATCGAGCGGGTGTTGGCGGAGGTCCTGGACCTCCACCGGGACCTGCGGTACAGCGTGGACCCCCGGCTGGAGCTGGAGCTCGCCGTGGCGCGGCTGTGCTCCGTGCGGGAATGGATTCCCCCTTCCGAAGTGGCCCGGACCGTGGAAAGCCTGCGGGCCTGGGTGCAGTCCGGAAAGGCCGCCTCCGCGCCTGGCGGGTCCGGAAAAGCTCCGGATTCGGTAGGCTCCCCAACGCCGGCGTCCGCCCCCGGAATTCCCGATGCGGCCTCGGCGGAGGAAAAAAAAAACGATAGCCTAGGGCCGTCCGCCCCCCTATCCACGCCCCAGACGCCCGCGGCGGGAGCGGGTTTCGGGCCGGATCCGGACGCCCTGCGCCGGGCCGTCCTGGCGGGGCTTGGGAACACCCACGTCGTCCTGGCCAACGCCCTGGAAAAGTCCCTGTCCTGGCGCCTGGAGGAAAACCTGCTGGAGATCGTGTTCCGGAGCGGCTACGAGGAGACGATGGCCCGAAAGGACCTGCCTACCCTCGTCAAGAAGGCGGCGGAGCTCTGCGGAAGGGCCCTCCGGGTGGAGCTCCGGGCCGCGGAGGCCGAACCCTCGCCCGCGCCCGCCGCCCCGCCTGCGGAGACGGGCGGGGATGGGGAGAACCCGCCGGCCGATTCTGTGGAGATCGTGGAACGAGTATTCCGGGGCAAGCGCCTGGAGTCCGAGGCTCCGGGGCCCCGTTCGGGAGACGCGAATGGATATTTCTGAGATCTTCAAGATGTTGGGGGACCCACGGGCTCTCCAGGAGCGCATGCGGGAGGCCCAGGAGCGGATCGGAAGCTCCACGGCCACGGGTTCCGCCGGGGGAGGCATGGTCAAGATCACCCTCAACGGGAACTTCGAGATGACAGGCATCGAGATAGCCCCCGAGGCCGCGGACCCCCCGGACCCGGCCATGCTGGGGGATCTGGTGCGCGCGGCCCACAACGACGCCGTCGCCCGGCTGCGGGAGGCCCTTCAGCGCCAGTTGAGCGACGCGGCGGGGGGCATGCCCCTCCCTCCCGGGCTCTTCGGCGGCGGGGGAACCCCTTGAAGGCCCTGGAGGAGCTGATCGGCCTCCTTTCCCGTCTGCCCGGCATCGGCCGAAAGAGCGCCTCCCGGATAGCCTTCCACCTCCTGCGGGCGGACGAGGCCTACTCCCGGGCTCTGGCCGACCGCCTCCTGCGCCTGCGGGACTCCGTACGGTTCTGTTCGGTCTGCGGGGCCTACACGGAGGAGGATCCCTGCGCCATCTGCTCCTCGCCCCTGCGGGACAAGTCCCTCCTCTGCGTCGTGGAGCAGCCCCAGGACGTGCTCACCGTGGAGGCCTCCCGGGAGTACCGGGGGCTGTACCATGTCCTGGGAGGCCTGATATCCCCCCTGGACGGTGTGGGGCCGGAGACCCTGAGCATCGAGCGACTTTCCGAGCGCGTCCGGGGCGGCCAGGTCCGGGAGGTGGTCCTGGCCACCAACCCTACGGTGGAGGGAGATACGACGGCCCTCTACATCCGGAAGGTCCTGGAGGGCTCCGGGATAAACGTCACCCGCCTGGCCACGGGAATTCCCGTGGGCGGGGACCTGGAGTACGCGGACAAGCTTACCCTGGCTCGCTCGTTCCGGGGCCGGGTCCGGCTATAGCCGCCTCCGCTCGTACCAGAGCGCGATGATGCCGTCCAGGCTCGGGAGGTCGAAGCCAAGCGCCTCCACTTCCGTCCGCGTCCCGGAGGCTTCCCAGTCCATGTAGGGGTTGGAGTAATTTTTCTCCAGGAAACCGTAGACCAGGTCCTCGGCCTTGTTGATGGAATCCTCCAGGACCCCCTTGGGCTTCGCGCGATGGCCGTCGAGCCACGCGTCGATGGAAGGCCGGACCCGGGTCAGGAATTCCTCCCGAAAGACGTCGTATCGAGTACCCGAGAGCCGCTTGATCCGGTCCGAGACGCTTCCCGTCGGGGACCTGGGGGGCGCCGAGGCGGATTTCGAGGCGGGGGCCTTTCTTTTTCTCTCCCGGGGCGGTTTTCTGGGAGCCTCGGCGGCCTTTCCCGATTTCCCGGCGGCCCCTGCGGGACGGATTTCTTTGCGGGCGTCGGACGCCTTTACCGGGCGTTCCGCCGGGGAACCGGCCGCGGTAGGCGGAGCCGCTTCGGGTTCCGAAAGGCGCGCCTTAAGGGCCTTCCAGACGCGCTGCATGTAGAGGTCGCCCTGCACGGAGTAGGAATACCCCGGGGAAAGGATCATGGAGACGCGGTACAGTATTTCGTCGTCCGGGACCTTGCGGGTTCGGGCGTCCCGTATGGCCCGGAAAACGTCGTAGTGGGGGCTTTCGAAGCGTTCGGAGTAATCCCGGACCAGCTTCTCGAAGGCCGGATCGTCCGCGGCTGTCCAGTACTTATGGCAGAAGGCAAGAACCCGGTCTTCCCTGCGCTTCAACGTCCCGGGTATCTCGATCCTCTCCAGATCCCTCGCGCTGAAGGCTTTCCCGGGGGCGTTCGAGGTCTTTCGTTTTCCCGGGTCCCGCCCGCGCTTTCCGGCCGTTCGGTTTTCCCGGCTCATGGCTGCCGATTATACGGGGCGGTGCGCCGCGTATCAAGCGCGGCCCGGGGAGCGAAAAAAGCCGCCCCTTCCGGGGCGGCCGCGGGTTTCACTTCCCGGGGTCCGGGCCCTACTGGAGGAGCTGAAGGACCTGCTGGGTTTTCTGGTTGGCCTGGGCCAGCATCGCGTTTCCGGCCTGCGCGAGGATGTTGTTCTTGGTGTACTCCACCATCTCGTTGGCCATGTCCGCGTCGCGGATGCGGCTCTCGGCGGCCTGAAGGTTCTCGGCGCCGATGTCGATCCCGCGGATCGCGTGGTCCAGTCGGTTCTGGTACGCGCCCAGATCCGCCCTCTGTTTGTTGACTTGCTTGAGCGCCGCGTCCAGGGTTCCGATGGAACGGTTGGAGCCGTCCGGGGAGGAAAAGGAGATGATCGACTCATCCCCTATATTCCGAACGCCGAGAGCCTTGGAGGTCATCGTGCCTATGTACACGCGTTCCCTCTGGTCCATATTGGCCCCGATGTGCAGCCACATGGACCCGGTGATGATGTTCTCTCCGGTCTCCCGGGCGAATCGGCCGGTCAGCAGATTCATGCCGTTGAACTGCGCGTGGCTCGCGATGCGGTCGATCTCGTCGACCAGCTGCGACACCTCCACCTGGATCTGCATGCGGTCTTCCGCGCTGTAGATCCCGTTCGACGCCTGTACGGCCAATTCCCGGAGCCGCTGGAGAATATCCTGGCTCTCCTGCAGAAATCCCTCGGCGGTCTGTATGAAGGAGATGCCGTCCGCGGCGTTCTTGGACGCCCTCTGGAGTCCGCGAATCTGCGAACGCATCTTCTCCGAAACCGCCAGCCCGGAAGCGTCGTCGCCGGCGCGGTTGATCCGCAGGCCGGACGAGAGCTTCTCCATGTTCCTGTCCACGTTGCCGTTCGTTACCCTGAGAGAGCGGTCGGCGAACATTGCACTCAGGTTGTGATTGATGATCATAACCAATACTCCTTTCCTTGGTGAACACGGCCCCCTTCCGGGGCCGTTTCGGCTTCCTTGCCGGTATCGTGTCTTGTTTCGACGTCGCTCCTCCGGGACCTACGGCCCCGACGAAGTGATACCGCGGGGGAAAGCGCCGGCGCCTAGCCGATCGCAAGCCCCCCTTCTAGGTATCGGAAAACCGTTCGGCGGCTTTAGCGTTCAAATCGGAAAAGCCGCGATTCGGATCGGGCGGGGGAAACGTCGATTTTCCCGGGTTAAGGCCTTCGGGAGGGCGTCGAGCTTTACGAACCCGGGTACCCGTGGTATCCTCGGCACAGGAGTTGCCATGACCATCGCCAGGATAGTGGAGCTGCTGGATGCCCGCGTACACACAGGACGGGAAGCCCTGGACCTGGAGGTGAAATCCGCCTGCGGGGCGGACCTCATGAGCGACGTCATGGCCTTCGTCAAGGAGAAGGTCGTCCTCCTCACGGGGCTCGCGAACCCCCAGGCCATCCGCACGGCCGATCTCATGGACATCCGGGTCATCGTCTTCGTGCGGGGCAAGAATCCCTCCCCGGACATGGTCGAGACGGCCCGGGAATCGGGGATGATACTCCTATCCACGAACTACACCATGTTCATCGCCTGCGGGCGCCTGTACGAGGCGGGACTCCGCGGCGGCGGGAACCGCGATATCTGCTAAGGGCTCCCGCTCGATGGTATTCCGTTTTGATGTAAACGGCGGCGATATCTCCCTGGCCGGCCGAGCCAGCTCCGAGGTCAAGAAGGTCCTGGCCCGGCTAGGGGTGAATCCCGCCCTGATCAAGCGCGCCGCGGTGGCCATGTACGAGGCGGAGATCAACATGGTCATCCACGCCGGGGGCGGGCAAGCCGTCGCCGACATCACCCCGGAACGCGTGCTCCTCACGCTGGAGGACCACGGCCCCGGGATCCCCGACCTGGATCTCGCCATGCAGGAGGGATACTCCACGGCCCCGGAGTGGATACGGGAGATGGGCTTCGGGGCGGGAATGGGGCTGCCCAACATGAAGCGCAACAGCGACGACCTGACGATCGATACCGAGGTGGGCCGCGGGACCCGGGTTACCCTTCTCCTGCGCCTGGCTTCCGGTCCGGCGGAGGCGGGAAAGGCCCCGGAGTCCTTGCGCGGGGGCGCGCCGGAAAAGGTTTCCGGGGAAGGGGGCGCTCCGTGAACTCCGAAGGTCCCGGCGCCTTCCATTCCATAACCCTCGACCCGGACAAGTGCAAGGGCTGTACCACATGCCTCAAACACTGCCCGACGGAGGCCATCCGGGTACGGAAGGGCAAGGCCCGCATCCTGGACGAGCGCTGCGTGGACTGCGGCGAGTGCATCCGGGTGTGCCCCTCCGGGGCTAAGCTGGCCTTGTCGGATCCCCTGGGGCTCCTGAACGACTTTTCCCACCGGGTGGCCATACCCGCCCCCTCGCTCTACGGGCAGTTCGACGAGCGCTACTCCACGGACCGCATCCTCTCCGGTCTTTTGTCCCTTGGATTCGACGAGGTCTTCGAGGTGGCCCTGGCCGCGGAGCTGGTGTCGGACGCCGCGGCGGAGTGGATCCGCGCCTCGGGCGCCGGTCCCTGGATCTCCTCTTCCTGCCCGGCCGTGGTCAAGCTCATCCAGATCCGGTTTCCCAGCCTCCTGGATCGGCTGGTGCCCCTCCATTCCCCCATGGAAGCCGCGGCCCGCATGGTGAAGAGCGTCCTCCATCCGGGGCGTACGGACGTAGGGGTCTTCTTCATCTCCCCCTGCGCGGGCAAGGTCACGACGGCCCGGTACCCCCAGGGCGTCGATCGCTCCTTCGTGGACGGGGTGCTGGGAATCAAGGACGTCTACCTGCCCCTCCGGAACGCGCTTCACGGCGCGAAGGAGCTTCCCCTGGCCCGGGCGGGGAGCCGGGGCGTCGCCTGGGCCCGGGTGGACGGGGAGAGCGACGCCGTCGGAGAGCCGCGCCGCATCTCCGTGGACGGAATCTCCGACGTGATCGGCGTGCTGGAGGCCGTCGAGAACGGGAAACTCCGGGACGTGAACTTCATCGAGGCGATGGCCTGCCCCGCGGGCTGCGTCGGGGGCCCCCTTACCGTGGAAAACCCCTACATCGCCAAGACCCGACTCCGGAATCGGGAGGCCCGGGCCGCGGAGGCGGGCATCCCGGGGCGTCCGCGTCCCGACCTCGGGGGATTCCGGGACTATGCTTGGGACGTACCCCTCCCGGCCCGTTCCGCCCTCCAGCTCGACTCGGACGTCGCGCGGGCGCTCATCCTGATGGAGGAGATCGAGATCGTCGCGGAGTCCTTGCCCGGCCTGGACTGCGGTTCCTGCGGCGCGCCCTCCTGCAAGGCCCTTGCGGAGGACATCATCCGGGGCACGGCGGTCACCACGGACTGCGTCTTCAAGTTGAGGGAGCGGGTGCGGAGCCTGGCGGAGGAGCTTTTCTCCCTGGAGCGGATGCAGTCCCCCGGGCTGGATAGGGAATAGCGGTCCGGGGCGTCAGGCCCGGCTTTCCCTCCCGTCCCGCATGCCTTCCGCGTCCGGACGGAAGGGGCCCTCCCCGCCGAACCGGCCGAATCCCCGGCGGTCGAAGCTGTACAGGAGCCTGTAGCCCCGGCTCGCCGTCCTGTGGAAGATGCGCTGGAGCTTTTCGTCCCTCTCGCGGGCGGTTGCGAAGCTATGGTGACGCTCCCGTCCCCGCGCGTTTTCCGTACGCCAGGCCGTGGTAAGGGTGTACCGGCTGTCGAGGGCCGGCTGCCGGTCGTGGATCGTGTAGTACCGGAGGCGGCCGTTCTTGGATTCCGCGTACAGGGTGATGATCATCGTGCTATTTCTATCGGCGGATTTCACGGCTTTCCGCACGGGCGCTCGAACCGGGGATACGAAAGGGGCGCCCGGAACCCTTCAGGTTCGGACGCCCATAAACCGCCTCCCGCGCGGGAATCTTTCTCCCGGCAGGGGCGCATGCTTTTAAAAAAGCATGGATGGGGAGCCTGGAACTCCTCGCGAACGTATCGTCTCCGATGCGTTCAGCTCGATACCTCCCGAGGGCCGATCTTCATCGGATCGGCGCGGACCCGACCGGGGGAGTATCCATCCCGACCTCCTAGGCCACGGTTTCCAAGAATCCTTCCCGCCGGTTTCGGCCGGCGGCGGATATCCAAGAATCCTTGATATTAGGATAGTGTTTTTCTCAGAAAAAGCAAGGGAACCAGCCCGGGAAAGGGTTTTTTTATCGGGTAAAGCGGCTGTCTTTTTATTTGACAAATGGGATGAAGGGCATTATATTCTATCTCTGATTAAATTCGACATATGTATGAAAACCGTTGAAAACCTTGTGGTATATCGCATAGTAATAGGTTTACGGTAGCAGGAGTTTTTTTTTTGAATAAACGGGACTTTCCGCGCGTCCATTTCTATGACCAGGACTTCGTCGAGGTGTACGACCGGTCCTGGGCATGGATAGCGGACTACTGGACATCCGCAGACGTCTCCCGGGGATTCCCAAAGGAACGGTTCTTCCAGGCTCCCGATGACCACCTTGTCCGCCAGATGGACCAGGTGTTCTCCTCCTTTTTCCTGGTCTATTCCAACCGTATTTTCCCGGCCTCCAACGGCCTGGATGTCTTCTACGCCCTCCAGGATTCCGAAGGCGCCATACGGTCGACCTACGACCTCAAGACCGGCAAGCCTGTCTTCTCCAAGGACAACCCGGAGGGGCTGACTCTGCCCCTGTTCGCTTGGGCCGAGTACAACCTCTATCACAAGGCGGGAAACAAGAAGAGGATCAAGGAGGTTCTCCCGGCCCTCCAGCGTTATTTCGCGTGGATAGAGAAGACCTTCAAGCGTCCCAACGGACTCTACGCCGTACCGGTCCCCGCCACGGGGATGGAGAACTCTCCCCGGGAAGGCGCCGTCTACCTCTCGGACTTCAACGCCGCCATGGCCGTCAACGCCCTGTACATGTCCGCCATGGGGGACATCCTCAACGACAAGGACATCTCCTTCCAGTACAAGCGGGCCTACTTCTCCCTGAAGACACGGATCAACTCCATGATGTGGAATCCGGACGACGGATTCTACTACGACCTGGACGAGGGCGAGCGCCAGATTCGCGTGAAGACCCTGG
>CAYTYG010000112.1:5982-9290 GCA_964441515.1 uncultured Treponema sp. | reverse complement strand
TATGAGATCGTAGCCCTCGGGGTGGGCCAGGGTCACCTCCATGCCGAAGCGGCTGGCCAGGGCTATGACGCCCTGGGGCACCGAGAGGGGCTTTCCGTAGGAGGGGGAGTAGGCCCAGGTCATGGCGATCTTCTTGCCCTTGAGCTTGTCGATCCCCCCGTAGTGGTGGGCCAAGTGGAGAAAGTCGGCCATGGCCTGGGTCGGGTGGTCGATGTCGCTCTGGAGGTTCACCACCGTGGGGCGGTCCGGTAGGACCCCCGCGGCCACGCCCTCGTCCAGGGCCTTGCCGACCTCGCGCTGGTACTTGTCGCCCTCGCCCAGGTACATGTCGTCCCGGATGCCGATGGCCTCGGTCAGGAAGGAGATCATGTTCGCGGTCTCCCGCACCGTCTCCCCGTGGGCGATCTGGCTCTTTCCCTCGTCCAGGTCCTGCACGTACAGGCCCAATAGGTCGCAGGCCGAGGCGTAGGAGAAGCGGGTCCGGGTGGAGTTGTCCCGGAAGTTGGACACCGCGATCCCGGAGTCCCATATCCGGGGGGAAATGTCGTTCTCCCGAAGGGCCCTCAGGATGTCCGCCGTGTCGAAGGCGGCGTCGATCTCGTCCCGGGTCTTCTCCCAGGTGAGCAGGAAGTCCTTCCTATACATGTCGATTCTGCGGGCTTTCAGGGCGTCGATCCGAGCGCGAATTTCATTCAAGGTCATACGTCCTCCAAATTCGATTGGACAGGATAACAGGATAATCAAGATTTACATGATAGCGAGAGTGAGGAAGGTATTGGGTCTCTCCCCGATATTTCCCTCCTGTCGATCCTGTAAATCTTGTAATCCTGTCTTTTCCTCTTTCTGTATCTTCCCCAGCGCTTTCAATATGCGCTCGGGGGTGAAGGGCCACTCGCGCATCCATACGCCGACGGCGTCGTGGATCGCGATCGAGAGGGCGGGGGCGGCGCTGTTCACGGATATTTCCGAGACGCTCTTCCCGCCGAAGGGCCCCACCTCGTCCGCAACGGGCACCAGCTCGACGTGGAAGTCCTCGGGCACCTCCAGGATCGAGGGTATCTTGTAGTCCAGGAAGCGCGGGTTTACGCAGCGGCCCTTGGAGTCGTAGAGCATTTCCTCGTACAGGGAGTGCCCGACGGCCTTCAGGATGCCCCCGTAGATCTGCCCGATTGCCAGGGCCGGGTTGATGGGGGTGCCGCAGTCCTGGTAGGCGTGGAAGCGGTTTACCTTGACGTCCCCAGTGCGGACGTTGACGGACACCTCCGCGAAATGGGCCCCGTAGGGGATCGCGGCGTGCTCGCTCTTGAAGCTCCCGAAGCCTATGAGGTCCCCGTGGTGCTCGCCCTGGGTGCTCATGTGCGCGATCTTCGACAGGGTGACCTCCCCCTTCTTTCCCCGAACGACCCCGCGGTAGACCAGCCGGAGGTCCGCGGCGGGCTCTCCCAGGATGCCGGACGCCACGGCCAGGATCTTGTCCCGCAGGTCCTCCGCGGCCTTGACCGCCGCGTTCCCGGAGAAGAAGGTCCCCGAGGAGGCGTAGGCCCCCTTGTCGAAGGGTGTCGTGTCCGTGTCGCCGGAGACGACCGCCACGTCCTCCATGTCCAGCCCCAGGATCTCCGCGGCGGCCTTGGCGGTCAGGGTGTCCAGCCCCGTCCCCAGGTCGGCCCCGCCGGAGAGCATGAGGAGCGTACCGTCGGGCAGGAGCCTCAGCTCCGCGTTCGCAGCGTCCAGGCCCGGGAGCCCCGAGCCCTGCTGGATGATCACCGCCCCGCGGCCTATCCTCCAGTCGGGGTCCCGGGATTCGAGCTTGGGCTTGTCCCAGGCGAAAGCCTTCCGGCCCCGGGCTATCATCTGTCCCAGGCCGCATTCTCCCAGGGTGACCACCGCGCCCTCGCGCCCCTCGCCCAGGCTCTTGAGGATTTCCAGCCGGCTTCCCGACTGGACGCGGTTCCGCTCCAGCAGGTCCAGCTGATCCATGCCGAGCTCCGCAGCCAGCTCCCCCAGGGCCGTCTGCAGGGCGAAGGAACCCTTGGGGGCTCCGTAGCCCTGGTAGGCTCCGGCGGGGGAGAGGTTCGTGTAGTAGGTCTTCACCTCGAAGCGCATGTTGTCGCAGAGCACCAGGGGGAGGCTCTTCGAGACGGCGTTCATGGGCACGGTGAGGCAGTGCTGGCCGTAGGGCCCCGTGTCCGCGTCCACCTTCATGAGCACCGCCGTGAGCTTCCCGTCGCGCCGGGCGCCGAGCTTCACGGTGATCTCCATGAGGTGGCGGGTGCGGCTGGCCGTGAACTCCTCGACCCGATTGTACCGGAAGAACACGGGCCTGCCCGTGGTCCAGGCCAGGTACCCGGCCACGTCCTCCAGCACGATATCCTGCTTGGCCCCGAAGCCGCCTCCCACGCGCTCCTTGATGACCCGAATCTTGTTCTCGGGTATGCCTACGGCCCCGGCCACGATGCGGCGCACGTGCCAGGGGACCTGGGTGGAGGCGTGCAGCAAAAGGCGCCCTCCGTCCACCTTGGCGTAGACCACGTGGGGCTCCATCGGGGTGCACTGCACCCGGTTGGCCTTGTAGGTCCGCTCTATCACGACCTCCGCCTCCGCGAAGCCCTTTTCGACGTCCCCGATCCCGTCCGCCACGCTGGCGGCCAGGTTGCGGTGCGGGTCCGCGTGGAGGGGGAACTGGTAGACAATGGGGTCGTCCCGTCCGTCGCCCTTCACGGAGCTTCCTGCGGGGGGATCCCCGACTACGTAGGAAACCGGGCCGGAATGCACCACCGGGGCGCCGGGGGCCCGGGCTTCGGCTATGGAGAGCACGGGTTCCAGAACCTCGTACTCGACCTCGATGGCCGCGAGGGCAGCCCGGGCCTGTTCCGGGGTTTCCGCCAGGACGGCGGCCACCCGGTCTCCCACGTGCCGGACCTTCCGGGGGAACATCCTCTGGTCGTGGGGGGAGGGTTCCGGCGCGCCCTGCCCGGCGGTGGTGTAGACCCTGTCGGGGCAGTTCTCGCAGGTAAGGATCTCGACGACCCCCGGGAGGGCAAGGGCATTCGACGCGTCGATGCGCCGGATCCAGGCGTGGGCGTGGGGGCTTCCGAGCAGGGCCAGGTGGCAGGCCTCCGGCTCCACCCGGTCTTCCACGAAGGCCTTTTCCCCCCGGGCCAGGGCCGCGGCGTCCACCTTCGGGCGGTCCTTGCCCACGTGCCGAAGGTCGGGCCTGTACTCGGGGGCCGCGGCCTCGGAGTACTGGGGATCCGAGAGGCGCTTCGAAGCTATGCGTACGGCGTTGAAGAACTGCTCGTAGCCCGTGC
>CAYTYG010000112.1:3711-5972 GCA_964441515.1 uncultured Treponema sp. | reverse complement strand
CCCCGCCAGGGCGTCCCGGACCTCGTTCTTGGTCGGTTCCGGGGAGCGCTCCAGGAGGGCGTGGGCCGCCAGGACCACGGCGGGGGTGCAGTACCCGCATTGGACGCAGGCCGCGTCGATGAGGGCCTTCTGCACGATCGAGAGCTTCCGGTCCTTCGAGAAGAACTCCACCGTGTAGACCTCCCGTCCCTCGACCTGGGCGGCCAGGAGGGTGCAGGAGTTCACGGTCCTTCCGTCGAGGATGACGGCGCAGAGGCCGCAGGTGCCCTCTCCGTCGCAGCCGTCGCGCACAGAGAAGACGCCCTTGCGGCGCAGGGCGCTTTTAAGGCTTTCGCCCTCGGGACAGTCCCAGGAGACGGCCCGACCGTTCAGCTTGAATGTCACGTTCATAGGGCCTCCTCGTCCGCCGCGAGCAGGGCTTCGGCGATCAGCTCGGCCGCGCGAAGACGCTTGAAGGCGGCGCTACCCCTCGGGTCGTCCAGGGGCCTAAGGAGAGGCTTGACCGCGGCCACGGCCTCGTCCCGCCCGGGAAGGGGCCGGCCCTCGAAGAGCTTCTCCAGCTCCGGGAAGCGGCGGCTGCGGGAATCCAGGCCCCCGCAGGCCAGACGGATGTCCCGGACCGCTCCCCCTTCCAGGCGGTAGGCCGTCGCGCAGGAGAGGACCGCCAGGTCGCAGGACGTCCGGGACCAGCGGCGGTACGAGGCGCGGAGGCCCGAAGAACCGGGAATCTCGACATACGTCAAAATCCCCTTGGGTTCCGCGAGCCATCCGGAGAGGGGGAGGGGCCCCGGTTTCCCATGAACCCTCACCCGGGCCTCCAGGGCCAGGAAGACGGGTATCAGGGAGGAGCAGGACTTGTTCGCCCCCAGGTTGCCCCCCACGGTGGCGGCGTTCCGCACGTTGCGGCTGGCCATGCCCCGGGCCGCGTCCTTCAGGACCTCCGGCGCGAGGGGGGAGTCCGCCAGGTCCTGGAAAAGAGCTCCCGCACCGATGCGCAGGACGCCCTCGCCGGTCCGTTCCATCCCCCGGGGCAGGAGCTCCGCGGCGTTTACAGCCACGATCTCCGTTTCCCGGCACTCGCTGGAAAGGAGCTGGGTGCCCCCGGCCAAGATTCGCGCCCGGCCGTCCGAGGCTAGGATGCGCTCCGCCTCCTCCAGGGAGGCGGGCTTCCGGTATTTCACGACCATCCTGCAACCCCCGCTTTTTCGTAGAGGCCCCGGGCCACGCGGTTGGCGTTGTCCCGGATCTCGTCCTCGTCCACCCCGACGAGGCGGCCAGCCGCCAGGACGACCTTGCCGTTCACGATCACCCAGTCCGCTGCGTGGCTCACTCCGCAGAAAAGGAGGGCCGCCGCGGGGTCCGATAGAGAGCCCGCGTACTCCATCTTCATAACGTCGAAGAGCGCCAGGTCCGCGAGCCACCCCTCCTCGATGCGGCCGAGCTTTTCCCAGCCCAGGATGCGGGCGCCGCCCTCGGCGGCTATCCCGTAGACTTCCCCCGCGGAGATCCCGGCGGATCCGTACCGGATCCTCTGGAGGAGCAGGGCCTGCCGCATCTCCCCCAGCATGTCGGAGGAGTCGTTGGAGGCCGATCCGTCCACGGCCAGCCCCACGGGGATGCCCCGGTCCAGCATCTCTCGCACTCGGCAGATCCCGCTCCCCAACCGCATGTTGGAGGAGGGGCAGTGGGCAACGCCGGTTTGGGTCTTGGCCAGGACGTCCAGCTCCTCGTCGTTGAAGTGGATCCCGTGGGCGTACCAGACGTCGGGGCCCAGGAAGCCGCAGTCTTCCATGAGCTTCAAGGGCCGGCGCCCGTACATCTTCCGGCAGAAGTCGTCCTCGTCGTTCGTCTCCGCCAGGTGGGTGTGCAGACGGGCGCCGTATTTCCGGGCCAGGGCCGCCGAGTCTGCCATGAGCTTTTCCGAGACCGAGAAGGGCGAGCAGGGTGCCAGGGCGACCCGGCGCAGGGAGTCCGGCGCCGGGTCGTGGTACTTCCGTATCGTCTCCTCGCATTGGGCCAGGATCGTATCCTCGTCCTGGACCACCGAGTCCGGGGGAAGGCCCCCGTCCTTCTTGGACCGGCTCATGGAGCCCCGGGTCGGGGCGAAGCGCAGGCCGACCTCTCCGGCCGCCTTGAACTGGAGGCCCGGGAGGTCCTGGGAAAAGCCCTTCGGATAGAGGTAGTGGTGGTCCGTCGTGCAGGTGCAACCGGTCTTGGCCAGCTCGGCCAAGGCGAGCATCGAAGACCAATAGACCGCCTCG
>CAYTYG010000112.1:0-3701 GCA_964441515.1 uncultured Treponema sp. | reverse complement strand
TCGTAGAGGTATACGAGCCAGTCGAAGAGCTTGGCGTTCTGCACCGCCGGCAGGTTTCGGGTGAGGGTCTGGTAGAAGTGGTGGTGGGTGTTCACCAAGCCCGGGGTTACGACATGGCGCGAGGCGTCGACGACCCGCGCCCCCTCCGGAACCGGGAGTCCCTTCCCGACCCGGACGATGCGGTTGCCGTCGATGTGTATGTCCGCGCCGGACAGGCTGCCGCCCGCCTCCCGGGGTGCGTCCCCGCCCGGCTTGGAGGGCGGCCTCACAACGCACAGGCAGTCCTTCAGTACGATCAACGCAGGACCTCCTTGTTGAAGTCCTCGATCATGGAGTCCAGGGCCCCGACCTCGTTGTGGAGCTCTCTCCAGTACTCCCGGTAGTCGTCCCACTGGGCGTTGAGTTCCTCGAGCTGCTTCCCGAGCTGCTCTATCCAGGTGTAGTACTTGAGCTGGTGGACCCGGCGGCGGTCTACGTGGCTCATCTCGAGTACGTAGTCCACCGAGAGGTTGGCCAGCATGTCGATATCCCGGTCCGCCTGCCTCTGGTCGTAGGGGCCCCGTTCGGCGGTGAGCTCCGTAAGGCGGGAGCCGTAGAGCTGGAGGGAATCCGTGTAGACAGTCAAGACAATTTCGTCCTGTCCGAGCTCGTAATACTTGGCGGCCTTGATGGCGGCGACCAGGTTCCCGATCCCGGAGATGCCCAGAAGGTCCAGCCGGTCTATCGCCGCCTGAGGCACACCCGCCTCCGCGAGGGCCTTTCGGCCCGCGGGCTCGTTGAACAGGCGCAGGAGCCGCATGGTGATCTCGTCGTCCACGGCCACGGCCGCGTCGGTGTCCCGGAGGTTGTGGATCCAGGGGATGTGCTTGTCCCCGATGCCCTCGATGCGATGGCCCCCGAAGCCGTTTTCCAGGATCGTGGGGCACTGGAGGGCTTCGCCCACCCCCACGAGCGTTCCGTTATGGCGCTCCTTCAGGTAGGTTCCGGCGCCCAGGGTGCCCGCGGACCCCGAGGAGAACATGGACAGGGCCAGGTGGGCCGTGCCGTCGGCGTTCATTTTGACGAAGACGTCCTCCAGGGCGGGGCCGGTTATACTGTAGTGCCAGAGATGGTTGGGCAGCTGGTCGAACTGGTTGAAGATAACGGCGTCCGGCCGGGTCTTCTCGATCTCGATGCACTTGTCGAAGATCTCCTTGACGTTGCTCTCGCAGCCCGGGGTGGCGATGACCTCCTCGGCCATGGTCGCCAGCCAGTCGAAGCGCTCCCGGGACATCTCCGCGGGTAGGATGGCCACGGAGGGGCAGGCCAGGAGGCGGGAGATGTAGGCCCCGCCCCGACAGTAGTTGCCCGTGGAGGGCCACACGGCCTTCTTGGTGGTGGGGTCGAAGCGTCCGGTAATCAGCTCCGGCACAAGGCAGGAATAGGCCGCCCCCACCTTGTGCGCCCCCGTGGGGAACCACTTTCCGACCACCGCCCCGATGCGGGCCCTAGTCCCGGTCAACTCTCGGGGCATCTCGAAGTAGTTCACCTCGCCGAAGCCGCCGCCCTTCTCCTTGGGCTCGTTCTTCCAGGTGACCCGGAAGAGGTTGCGGGAGTGCACGTCCCAGAGGCCTATGGATTTCAGCTCCCGCTTTATGGAATCGGGGATCTTGGAGGGGTCCCGCATCTGGGCGAAGGTGGGCAGGAGGATGCCCTTCTGCCTGCACCGCTCTATGTTCTTTTTTCTCTGCTTTTCGTCAATCTTAAGATCGATCTTCATTACATGCTCCTGTCAGCTGATTCCCAGTCCGTGGGCGGCGCTTTTTATATCCTTGAGGCCGCTGCCCGTCACGAGGAGGATCGCCGTCGACGACGGGTCCAGCTCGGCTTTGATCTTGAGGAAGCCCGCGGCCGCGGCGCTGGAGGACGGCTCGGCGAAGAGGCCGGCCGTGGACGCCAGGGTCCGCTGGGCGGAGAGGATTTCCTCGTCCGTGACGACGACCGCCCGGCCGCCGTGCTTCTTCAGCTTTAAAAGGGCGAGGGACCCGTTCCGGGGCACGTCCACCGAAATCGAGTCCGCTATCGTGGCGGAGGGCACCGGGGGGCCGAAGCCGCCCGCCTCCAGGGCGCGGGCGATCGCGGAGGAGCCCCGGGCCTGGCAGGCCCAGACCGTGGGCATCCTCGAAAGGCGGCCCAGGCGCATAAGGTCCTCGAACCCCTTGTAGACGCCGGCCAGGATGACCCCGTCCCCGGTGGGGACGAAGACGTGGTCCGGCGCGGGGGCTCCCCGGGCCGCCAGGTCCGAGGCGAGCTCGAAGGAGACGGTCTTCTTCCCCTCGATGGTCAGGGGGTTGTAGGCCGTGTTCCGCGAGAGGACTCCCGTGGCCTTGGTGTAGGCCAGGGACTCGTCGAAGGCCTTGTCGTAGGTGCCGTCCACCTGTTTCAGGTCCGCCCCGTACTGGAGCACCTGGATGCGCTTGGCCGTGGGCGCGCTCTTGGGAAGGAACACGGTGATCCGGAGTCCCGCGGCGGCTCCCACGCCCGCCATGGAGGAGGCCGCGTTCCCCGTGGAGGCCAGGGCTATCTCCTTTATGCCCTCCCGAAGGGCGTAGGCCGCCACCAGGAGGCTCGCGCGGTCCTTGAAGGAACCCGTCGGCTCGCAGGTGTCGTCCTTGATCCATAGGTTCGAAAAGCCGGTCTTATCCCGCAGCCTACGGGGCGCCCAGAGGGGGGTGTCCCCCACGGGGATGCTCGGGAACCATTCGGCCCCCACGGGAAGGGGGACGGAGCCCGGGCCGCCGGTCCACTCGCCCTCCCAGGCGCACTCCAGCACCCCCTCCAGGGGGCGGTTCGGGAGGGCCTTGGGGGCGCAGGAGGAGCAGAGGTAGCGGTCCGGTTCCATCTCGTACTCGGCGCCGCAGGTCGGGCACCGGTAGAACCATCTCATGCCGCCCTCCTTACAGGGTACCGTCCAGGGCGTAGGGCAGGGCGGCGTAGAAGGCCGAGGCCTTCTCCAGGTCGTCCACCCGGGTGATCTCGTTGGGGGCGTGGGCCTGGTTTTCGTCGCCGGGGCCGAAGCCGATGGTGGGGATCCTGTGGCGGCCGCAGACGGCCACGCCGTTCGTGGAGAAGGTCCACTTGTCCACCACCGGATCCTTGCCCCAGAGGGCCCTGTGGGAGGCCATGCCCGCCCGAACAAGGGGATGGTCCGCCTCTATCTTCCAGGTTGGGAAGTAGAGGTCCTGGCCGTACTTCGTCCCCTTCCAGGAGGGGATTTCGTAGTAGGGGACCTTCACCTCGAAGTTCTCGAGCCCCGCCTCGGCCAGGGCCTTCCTCACCTGCTCCACGGCGAGTTCCTTGGTTTCCCCCCAGGTGAGCCGCCGGTCCAGGTAGATCATCCCCTGGTCCGGAACCGCGCAGAGCGAGGGGCCCTTCACCTCCATCCGGCTGACCGTCACGGTGCCCTTGCCCAGGAATCCGTCCGTGTCCGGCTTGAGCTGGGCGTTGAGCTTCTCGACGGCCAGGGCCGCCCGGCTGGCCATGTAGGCCGCGCTCTTGCCGCGCTCCGGGGCGGAGCCGTGGCAGGAGACGCCCTTGAATCGGCACTCGATCTCCATGCGGCCCCGGTGACCCCGGTAGAGGCGGAGGGAGGTGGGCTCCGTGGAGACGAAGAAGTCCGGGGCGAGCTTCTCCTCCTCGATGAGATACTTCCAGCACAGGCC
>CAYTYG010000111.1:3995-9394 GCA_964441515.1 uncultured Treponema sp. | reverse complement strand
CCGACGCCTCCGCCCTGCGGGACGACATCGTACGCAAGCTCTCCGCCCGCGCGGAATCCCACGTCTTCACCTACCAGCGCCGGGGAGCGGCCGTGGCCGATATGAGCTTCAGCGTGAACGGGGAAAACCACCGGGGGTGGGGGCTTTTCGTCAACGGCGCAGAACGGAACGCCGCCGGCGCGCCGGAAAAGGATTTCGCCCTCCTGGCGTACGTTCCCGCCGATCGTTTCCAGGCGTATCTCCCCCTCATCCTTTCCTGCCTGGACGGTTTTTCCGTGGACGCGGAAGCCCGGCTCTATCCCGGTCCCGTGAGCCAGTTCAACCTCCCCTGGGACCCCTCGGCCCGGAAGCCCCGGGATCTGAAATTCGGCGACCGCACCCTGCGGGTTCCCCACGATCCGCGGGAAGGCGAAGCGGCCCAGGACACGGTGGAGCGCGAATACCTTGTCCTGAGCACCTACGCCCAGGCCGAGCCGGAAACGGCCCGGGCCGCGTGGGCGCGCTTCTACCGCGTCGTCTTCCGGGAGACCTACCACCGCCTGGACTTCCTTGCCCTGGTGCTCCAGAGGGAGCTCACGGCCGAAGCCGATCCCCGGACCCGGACCGCGCGCCTATTGGCCTGGACCCAGGGTTTCCGGTACGAGCGGGATCCGTCGGGAAGCGATGTCGTGAACCCGCTGACGGCGGCCTTCGAGAACCGCGGGGACTGCGATTCCCGGGCTTTGCTCCTGGCCATCCTGGCGCGCCATGACAACGGGGACGCCCTGCTGCTGCTCTCCGAAAAGCACGCCCACGCCCTGGCGGCCTTCGACCTGGAAGGCCCGGGGGCGCGCTACCCGTACCGGGGCAAAGGCTGGCTGATCGGGGAGACCACGGACGACGTGGACCTGGGCCTCATCGAGCGGACCATGGCCGACCCCGCGGACTGGATGGCCGTGGAGTTCCCGAGATAGGCAAGGCTTTTCCGGCACCTTCAAGATTGACCCCCCTTTACCTCTGCGGCTATACTGAACCAAGCGGCAGTTCCGCCGCCGTCCCGTTCCCGCGTTCCGGAAAAGCGGAGCGCCCTAAACCACACCCGGGAAAAGGCATTACCATGGAAACCTTGAGCAGGAAATACCGCGACGTCTTCCTGGAGGCTATGAAGCATTCCCGCGCCCCGGAGACCGTCACGGATGAAAACGTCTATCAACCGGCGAATCTGGATATCCTCCCCTTCCTGGACCGGCTCGTGTCGGACAACCTGCTCCCGGGCTCCTCGATACGGCACTTCGAGCACCTCGAGGACCTGGTCGAGCGGGCCCGGCAGGGCAAGTCCTGTCTTCTCCTCCTGGAGCATTACAGCAACGCGGACCTTCCGGCGTTCCATTACCTCCTGAGAAAGAAGGGCCCCGAGGGCAAGCGGATCGCGGACGCGATCGTATCCATCGCGGGGATCAAGCTGAACGAGGACAACCCCCTGATTCGGGCCATCGTGGAGGCCTATTCCCGGCTGGTCATCTACCCGAGCCGCTCCATGGAGATCATCCGGCAGAACCTGACGGATCCCAAGGAGCTCGTGATGGAGATGATGAAGAGCCGCAGCATCAACCACGCGGCCATGAAGATGCTGGATTCCCTGAAGCGCTCCGGGAGAATCCTCCTGGTCTTCCCTGCGGGGACGAGATTCCGGCCCTGGGATCCCAAAACCAAGAAGGGAGTTCGGGAGATCGATTCCTACCTGCGCTCCTTCGACTGTATGGTCCTGGTGTCCATCAACGGAAACGTGCTCCGGATCGATCCCGAAAACCCCCAAATGCAGGACGACCAGATCCACCCGGATACGGTCATCTACGACGCGAGCCCCGTCCTGGACTGCGATGAGTTCCGGGAAAGCGTCAAACATACGACCCACTTCAAGGACGACAAGAAGCAGGCCATCGTGGACGAAGTCATGCGCCGCCTGGAAGCCATGCACGAGGCCGTGGAGAAAGACAGGCCGAAGGGGCCCTGAGTTCGTCCCGGCTTTAAGAAAACCTTAGCGGGGCCGGACGCGCCGCCTCGCCCCTCAGTAAGCCGGATAGCCCCGGACTTCCTCGACCCGGACGAGTATGCGGAGGGTGGCGACGTAGCTCCCCCCGGAGGCGACGATCCTGGGAGCTTCGCCGTAGGCGAATACCCCGCGGATCTCCCGGGGCTTGTTCTTCACGATGGGTCGGAGCAGGGCGCGAAGGGCTTCCCGGGCCGCATGGTCCGACGCGGCGATCCGGGACCCGGCGCCCCCGGAAAGCGGGGCGGCGCCCCGGCCCTGGGCGGACTCGCAGGTCGCATCCCGCCAAGCCCTCCAGCGGCTTGCCCCCGCGGCGTCGGGGCGGTATTCGACGTAGGCCCGAAGCTGGGTTCCGGCGGCGCGGATCCCGGAGGCGGACAGGCGCGGATCCCCCCAGGGTATCTCCCCGAGGGGCTTCACCTCGAATATCTCCGCCACCCCCCGGGCCTTGTCGTAGGGCACATAGACGAACTCGAACCCCCATACCATGGCGGAAAAAACGCGGCGGGCTTCCGATAGGAGCTGACGGACCACCTCGTCCGGGACGGAGGGCCCCGGTTTGGCGTCGCCGACGGATTCGGGCAGCGCGGGATGGGGCTCCGACTCGGCCCAGAACTCCGCCCGCAGCACGACCTCCTGGGCCCCGGCGGACGCGCAGGCTAGAAACGCGCTGAGGAATCCCGCCAGGGTAAGGCTTCGGGCCGCTCGAGACGTCATGCTACATAGATCGGCAGGCCGGGGAATCCGGTAAACAAGGGGATTTACCGTAAATCCTGGTCATGATTCGCCCCGGAAGCCCGCCGGCATTCGCCCCGGCTTTCCCGGAACTCGGCCCGGGCCGCGGCGACGAAGGCCGCTTTCGCTGCCTTCATCGATTTCAAGCCCCCTCGACCGCGGATTATCCGGGAATCTTTGCGATAATGTCCTTGAGGTAGGGTTTTTTCTCTAAATCGCGCACAAGGCCCTCGGCGCGGGCCTTGTTCACGTACTTCCTGTCCTGGAAGGAATACCGGTACTTGGTATGCACGTCGTACTTCTTGGAGATGAGGGCGTAGGCGTCCTCGGTCATCACGAGCTCCTCGTCCGTGGGGATCACGAAGACCTTGACCTTGGAGCCGGCGCCCGTGATGTCCAGCTCCGCGTTCCGGCACTTGGCCAGCTTGTTCTTCTCCGCGTCGATCTTGATCCCGAGCTCCTCGAGCCCCGAGGTTGCCAAGGCGCGCACCGTATCGCTCATCTCGCCCACTCCGGCCGTGAAGACCAGGGCGTCCACATGGCCCAGGGCCGCGTAGTAGGCGCCGATGTACTTCTTGATGCGGTAGCATTCGATCTGCATGGCGGCCTTGGCCCGGGCTTCCCCCTTGTTGGCGGCCGCCTCGATGTCGCGGCGGTCGGACCACTTGCCGGAGATTCCCAGGACGCCCGACGCCTTGTTGAGCTGCTTCTCGACGTCCGCGGCGGACACCCCCGTCTGGCGCATCACGTGGAACACGATCCCCGCGTCGATGTCCCCGGAGCGGGTTCCCATCACCAGGCCCTCCAGGGGGGTGAGCCCCATGGAGGTGTCGAAGGAACACCCGTCCTTCACCGCGTTGATGGAGGCGCCGTTGCCGATGTGGGCGATGACGAGATTCGTCTTGAAGGGATCCTTGCCCAGGAGGACCGCGGTACGCTTGGCGATGTAAAGGAAACTGGTGCCGTGGAAGCCGTATCTCCGCACAGCGTGCTTCTCGTACCATTCGTAGGGCAGGGCGTAGAGGAAGCTGGTCTCCGGCATGGTCTGGTGCCAGGCGGTGTCCATGACGGCGCAGTGGGGGACCAAGGGAAGGACGGCGCGGGCCGCCTCGACGCCCATCAGGTTCGCCGGGTTGTGCAGGGGGGCCAGGTCGATCAGGGACCGGAAGGTCTTCAGGAACTCCTCGTCGATGATACAGGATCGCGCGAACTTGTCGCCGCCGTGAACCATCCGGTGCCCCACGGCCTTGATGTCGGCCATGTTCTTGATGACGCCGGTCTCGGGGCCGGTAAGGGTGTTCATGATCAGCTCGATGGCCACCGTATGGTTGGGGCAGTCGTGCTCCTCGGTGTACTCCGGCCTTCCGAGAACCTTCTGGCTGATGATCGAACCGCTCTGCGTTACCCGCTCTACGATGCCGTTGGCCAGGATGGCCTGGGCGTCCCAGTCGTAGACCTGATACTTGACGGACGAGCTTCCGCAGTTGAGTGTGAGGATTACCATGGAATCTCCTTATCTGGTTGTTGGAACGAGTTCCAGAAAATCTGGGGACAGGAAACTAGACAAAGAATTATACCAGCTTTAGCGGGATTGGGGAAGGATTTATAGTCCCGGAAAATATTTTCAGCCCTTCCGGGAATTCCGCTTTGCCCCGGCCGACCGGGGGTTGTATACTTCTTCCATGTTCACGTACGTCGTCATCCTGGCCGGCGGGGCCGGGACCCGCCTCTGGCCCGCCTCGACGGCCTCCAATCCCAAGCAGTTCCTGCCCCTCCCGGACGGCTCGACGTTCTTCCTGCAGTCCCTGGACCGCGCCGCGGCCCTGGCTCCGGAGAGGGGCGTCCTCGTGGTGACCGGGGCCTCCCAGGCGGGGGCGGTCGTACGGGAGTGCCGGAATTTGCCGAAGGAGCTTCGAGGGGCCGTCCGGGTCCTTCCGGAGCCCGCCGCCCGGAACACGGCGCCCGCCGTAGCCTGGGCCCTCGCTTGGGCGAGGGCCGACGGGGCCCCGCCGGACGCCTCGATGATCCTCATGACCAGCGACCACCTCATCGGGCCCCTGGGCGCCTTCGCCGCGGACGCCGGAAAAGCGGAAGCCCTGGCCCGGGACGGCCGGGTGGTGTGCTTCGGCGTCCCGCCCCGGTACGCGGCCACGGGGTACGGCTACGTCGAGGCGGCCGAGCCCCTGGGCCCGGGTCGGAAAGCCGCGTCCTTCCGGGAAAAGCCGGACCTCGCGACCGCGGAGGCTTTCCTGTCCGCGGGCAATTTCTTCTGGAACAGCGGGATGTACGCCTTCCGGGCGGACGTGCTGGCCGGGGAGTTCCGGGAGCACGCTCCGGAGATACCCGAGGCCTTCGGAGCCCTGCGGGGCTCCCCCCGGGAGGAGGACGCGGACGGCGTGCGCACCGTGGGCTCCTGGGAAGGACTTGAACAGGCTTATTCCCGCTCCCCCTCCATCTCCCTGGACTACGCGGTGAGCGAAAAGAGCCGCAGGATGGCGGGCAACATCCGCAAGCACCTGGATACCCTCTCACGGTTCGGCGTGCCGGCCGTCGTCTCCATCAACCGCTTCCTCTCAGACAGGGACGGCGATCTTATGGAGCTGAAGTCCCGGCTTGAGGATCTGGGCGTCGATGC
>CAYTYG010000111.1:0-3985 GCA_964441515.1 uncultured Treponema sp. | reverse complement strand
AAAGAGCCGCAGGATGGCCCTGGTGGAGGCCTCCTTTTCCTGGGACGACGTGGGAAGCTGGGACGAGATGGCACGGCTCTATCCGGAGGGCTCCGGGGAGGTCTATGCCGTGCAATCCGGGAACTGCTACGTGCACTCCGACATCCCCGTCGCCCTCTGCGGGGTTTCCGATATCTCGGTGGTCATCCGGAACGGCGCGGCCCTGATCCTGCGGAGGGGCTCCTCCCAGTTGGTAAAGGACGCGGTGGAGGCCGTGAAGGCCGCGGGACGCAAGGACCTGCTATAGCGGCCCCCTCCCGCGGATAAAAGCCCGGCGTGTTCCCGGGGCCGGTCGATTTCCGGTTCCGGGTTTCCCGCACATTAAAAAACATTGTCATTTCAGGACGTCAAGCGTACAATATCGCTGTATTTATTCTTTCTCTCTCTCTCAAAAGGAGGCATGAATGAGACGCGTCATCCTGGTTATGCTCGCGTTGACTGCGGCCGCCGGTCTGGCGGTGGCCCAAGAGTTCGTCATGAACAACGGGGCCGAGCCCCAGACCCTGGACCCCCACCACATAGAGGGCGTCCCGGAGCATCACATTTATACGTCCCTTTTCGAGGGGCTCACGATCAACGATCCCAAGACGAGCCGCGCCATCCCGGGGGTCGCGGAGAAGTGGACCTTCTCCAAGGACATGAAGACCGTGACCTTCAAGCTCCGGAAGGCCGTCTGGTCCGACGGGACGCCGATCAAGGCCCAGGACTTCGTGGAATCCTGGAAGCGCAAGCTGGATCCGAACGAGGCCGCCCAGTACGCCGACCTGCTCTATATCATCGAGGGCGCGGAAGCGTACAACACCGGCAAGGCGGGCCCCGGGGATCTCAAGATCCGCGCCGTGGACGACTACACCTTCGAGGTTACCTGCGTCGGCCCGACCCCCCACCTGCCGGACATGGTGGCCCACTACGCCTTCGCCGTGGTTCCCCTTCACGCGATCAAGAAGTACGGACTTGAGTGGGTGAAGCCGGGCAACATCGTCTCCAACGGCCCCTTCGTGCTCCAGGAATGGAAGCCCCAGGAGCGGATCTCCGTGGTGCCCAATCCCCGGTACTGGAATGCTTCCAGGGTAAAGCTCAAGAAGATCATCTTCCTGCCCATCGACGACACGAACACCTCCTACCAGATGTACAAGGCCGGCCAGATCGACTGGTGCGATACCGCCACGGTCCCCGCGGAGCGCATGGACGAGATCAAGCTCCGGAAGGACTTCCAGGTAGCCCCGTACTACGGGTCCTACTATTACATCTTCAACGTGACCCGCAAACCCCTGGACGATCCCAGGGTCCGCAAGGCCCTGTCCATGGCCTTCGACCGCCAGGCCCTGGTGGACAAGGTGACCATGGGCGGACAGATCCCCGCCTTCACCTTCGTACCCCCCAGCTCGGGCTACAAGCCCCCCGCCGGCCTGGGGTACAACATCGAGGAGGCCCGTAAGCTCCTGGCCGAGGCCGGATACCCGGGCGGCAGGGGCTTCCCTGCGTTCCAGATCCTCTACAATACGAACGCCAACCACCAGAAGCTCGCCGCCTTCATCCAGGAGGAGTGGAAGAAGAACCTGGGTATCAACGTCACCCTGATCAACCAGGAGTGGGGCACCTACCTGGACACCCGCTCCCAGTCCCACGACTTCGACATCGCCCGGGCGGGATGGATCGGGGATTACCTCGACCCGTCCACCTTCTCGGACATGTGGATCATCGACGGAACCCAGAACGACGGCCTGTATAACAGCCGGGAGTACACGGACCTCATCTTCAAGGCCCGCAAGCAGTCCGGCGCGACCCGCATGAAAACCCTCATGCAGGCCGAGGACATCCTCATCATGAAGGACCACGCGATCATGCCGATCTACTTCTACGTGACGCAGAACCTGATCGACCTGGACAAGTGGGGCGGATGGTTCAAGAATCCCCTGGACATCCATCCTTGGCAGTACATCTACAAGAAATGAGGAAGCCGGGAAATGGGAGACACTAGCCGCTTTATCCCGATGCGGCTATAATCCTGCCGGTAAAGCGGAGTACACATCGTGTACTCCGCTTTTTTATCCCGAATCGCGGGGACCACCGCCCTTCGAAACCCCAAGGAGCATCCCCGAATGGCCAGATTCTTCATTCGGCGCTTATTAAGTCTCATCCCCACCTTGTTCATCATCGTGACCCTCAGCTTCTTCCTGATACGCCTGGCCCCCGGGGGGCCCTTCAACCGGGAGCGGGAGATGCCGGAAGCCATCCTGCAGAACATCCTGAAGCGGTACCACATGGATGAGCCGCTGTTCCGCCAGTATGTCCGGTACCTGGGGGACGTGCTCCGTTGGGACCTGGGGCCTTCCCTGAAGTATCGGGACCGCTCGGTAAACGAGATGATCGACAACGGGCTGCCGGTGTCCGCGGTGCTGGGAGTGACGTCCCTGGCCACGGCGGTTATCTTCGGCGTCGCCATAGGCATCCTCTCGGCCCTGAAGCAGAACAAGTGGCCCGATTACGCGGCCATGTCCCTGGCGGTTATCGGGATCTCCGTGCCCCTATTCGTGGCGGGACCCGTCCTGCAGCTTATCTTCGCGATACGCCTCAAGATCCTGCCGCCCGGGCAATGGTTCGACGACCACGGGATCAAGGCCCTTATCCTGCCCGCCCTCACCCTGTCCTTCCCCTACTTCGCCTACATCGCCCGGCTGACCCGGGCCAGCGTCCTGGAAGTCCTGCGGTCCGACTATATACGGACGGCCCGGGCGAAGGGCCTGAAGGAGTCGGCGGTCATCATCCGGCACGTCCTCAAGGGCTCCATGCTCCCCATCGTTAGCTACCTGGGGCCCGCGCTATCGGGCATCGTCACCGGCTCCGTGGTCGTGGAGCAGGTGTTCGTGGTTCCCGGCATCGGCCGGCCCTTCGTGCAGGCAGCCATCAACCGGGACTACACCCTCATCATGGGCGAGGTCATCGTCTATTCCCTGCTGCTCATCCTGGCCAACGTAGTGGTGGACCTCGTATACGGACTGCTCGATCCGCGCATCTCGTACAGATAGGAGCCCCCATGTCCACATCAAACCAGGCCGACGACGCGGTCAACGAGTTCAACCAGTACGTGAAGCCCGTTTCCCTCTGGGCGGACGCGTGGAAGCGCCTCCGGAAGAACGCCATGGCCGTGATCTCACTCTGGATCGTCGGTTTTTATTTTCTTATTGCCGTCGCGGCCCCGCTCCTGGAGGCCGCCGGAATGATCCACTCCTTTTCGGACCAGGTCATCGAACACCAGAACCTGCGCCCCTCCTTCAAGCACGCCGGGGAGCTTGTCGTCGAGCGCATGGAGGGGGAGATAGCCCGCATCGAGGAAGCCCTCCAGGAGAGGGGGGAAGAGACCGGCGTAGGCGGCGCGGGCTTCAGCTTCGACTTCGCCCCCGCCGCGGAGATCGAGTTCGACGAGGGGGAGGAAGGGGGCTCCGAGTCCGCGTTCGAAGAGGCACCGGAGGAATACGGGGAGGAAGAGGAGGAGGAAGAGGCGTTTGAAGCCTCCTCCTATGCCGACCCCCTGACGCGGGACCTGGAGAGGATACGGATCGAAGTCGAGGAGCTCCGATCGGCCATACAAACGGAACCCGTGCACCGCAAGGTCTATGTCCTGGGAACGGACGACCTAGGGCGGGACATGCTGGCCCGGGTCATCTACGGGGGCCGCATCTCCATCCTGGTCGGCCTCGTGGGAACCCTGACGGCGGTGCTCCTGGGGATCCTGGTGGGGGCCGTCTCGGGCTACGTGGGGAGCTGGCTGGACAACTTCCTCATGCGCTTCGTGGACATCATGTATTCCCTGCCCTACATGCTCGTGGTCATCATCATCATGTCCATCGCCGGCAACAAGGGACGAGGCAGCATGGTTATCCTCTTCGTCGCCATCGCCATGATCTCCTGGCTCACCATAGCCCGGGTGGTGCGCGGACAGATC
>CAYTYG010000110.1:6945-9400 GCA_964441515.1 uncultured Treponema sp. | reverse complement strand
CGGACGCCACGTAGGAGTCGAAGATGTCGGCCCCCATGCCCGCCACGTCGCCGACATTGTCCCCCACGTTGTCCGCTATGACCGCGGGATTGCGCGGGTCGTCCTCGGGGATGCCCGCCTCGACCTTGCCCACCAGGTCGGCGGCGATGTCCGCCGTCTTGGTATAGATCCCGCCGCCGGCTTTGGCCAGAAGGGCCAGGGACGATGCGCCGAAGGAGAAGCCCAGCACGACCTCGGGGTCCCGGGTTACGAGGTAGATGAGGCACATGCCGAAGACGGCGATGCCGACCATAGCCAGGCCCAGCACGGACCCGGCGCGGTACGCCACGTCGAAGGCCCGGTTCAGGGACTTCGCGGCGGCCGTGGCGGAGCGGACATTGGCCCGGACGGCCACGGACATGCCGAGGTACCCCGCGACGGCGGAGCAGAGGGCGCCGACTATAAAGGCCGCCGCGGTCTCCAGTCCCTGGGCCCATCCGAAGCCCTGCTTGTCGAAGGAAAAGACGACGGCCAGTACTATCCCCAGAACCGCCGCGACGCCGGTAAGAGCGCCGTACAGGCGCCTCAGGTACGCCCAGGCGCCATCCTTGATGGCCTTGGCGATCTTCCGGGCCTTGTCGGACCCCTCATCCTGCTTTTTCACCCAGGCGTAGACGAACAGAGCCGAGCAGAAGGAAGCCATTCCAAGGACCATGCCGGAATACAGCCACAGATCCGTATTCATGGAACACCTCGGTCGGTCGATCGTTTTCGAGCCGAGGCGGGTTTCCTGTGGCCTCGGCACCCTGTACGCGACACGCGCGGACGGCCCTAGAGCCAAGCCGAGTATAGCCGGTCCCGGACCTTTCCGCCATCGGTAGTTTCCCCTACATGCGTGGAAAATTCGCGTTCTCCACGCTTATTCGGGCCCGGCCGTCTGTAGTTTCCCCTACATGCGTGGAAAATTCTCTTAGGTTTCCCTAAAAAGCGCGGATGACCTTATAATTGGAAAGAAGAATCCCAAGGAGGTTCGCATGCCGCACCACCTTTATCTCTCCCTCGTGCCGGAGGCGCTCATCGCGTCCATGCTCGGCCCCGAGGACTTCGCCAGCTATTACGCCGTAGGAACCCAGAGCAAGACCCGGAATCAGGCCGTATTCATCGAGATCGATCCGTCCTTCCGCCAGCCCGAACTGCCCATAGAGGCGGGCCTCGGCCGGTGCCGTCCCCACGCGGACGGCGGCCCCAAGCGCTCGGTCTACATCGCCGTGTACCGGGTCCTGGAGCATGTCCCCCCCTCGGCCCTGGGCAAGCTCTACCTGGTAACCCGGGACGGCCGCTCCCTAGGGCTTTCCCTCTCCAGGGCGGAGGGCGCCGACGAGAACGGGCTGCACTTCTACCACGAGCTGGCGCCCACCCGGCCGGCGGTGGTGAGCACCCTGGGCCCCTCGCGCTTCTTCGACCTTTTGACGGGCCGGGAGCCGGGGGGCTTCCAGGCCCTTCCCGCCATAGCCTTCGTGGAGCTGAGGCTGGGGGAGCTTGCCGAGGACCCCGAGCGCGGGGCCGTCAACGATCTGCCCTACAGGGACCTGGATCACCTGAGAAGCTGCCTTTCCCAGCTTAGAACGAAGGAAGTCAAGTCGAAGATGTTCGACCGGAGCAACCCGGAAATCTTCCCGTACCGGACCGTCAAGAACGGCGTCTACATCGGAAGCCGGACCGAGGGGCTCTTCTTCTACGGTATGCCCTCCCAGGCCGAGCTTAAGGAAAAACACTACGAATGGTGGCGCTCCGCGCACATGTAGGCGCCCCCCGGCCCGCCGAGTTTTCCCGTCCTCACTTGCCGAAGACCATGTTCGGAAGGAACAGGACCAGATCCTTCCAGAAGATGCACACGGCCACGACCGCGACGACCGCGGCGATGAAAGGCAGGGACTCCTTCGCGGTCTCCTCGGGCTTGCACCCCAGGATGTTCGACGTCGTGTAGAGCGCGATGCCCACGGGTGGGGTCATGATGCCCATGGTGACGATGGTCATCATGACGATCCCGAACTGCACCGGGTCGATGTTCACCCGGGTGACCACGGGCAGCAGGATGGGCGTGAGGAGCAGGGCTATCACGGTGGTCTCCATGAACATCCCCAGGAACAACAGCAGCAGGACTATGATGAATAAAAGGATGTGGGGATTGGACGTCACGCCGATGAGCAGGGCGGCCATCTTCTGGGGTATGCTGTCGTAGACCACCCCGTAGCCGAAGATGCCCGAGAGGGCCACCAGGAACATGATGACCCCGATGTCGCCCACGCTGTCCCGGAGGGCCTGGCGGAAGTTCTTCCAGTCGAGCTCCTTGTAGACGAAGGCTCCCACGAAGATCGCGTACGCAACGGCGAAGGCCCCGGATTCGGAGGGCGTGAAGACCCCGAATCGGATTCCCACGATCAGGATGACCGGGAAAAGGAGCGCCCAAATGCCG
>CAYTYG010000110.1:0-6923 GCA_964441515.1 uncultured Treponema sp. | reverse complement strand
TTGCCCGCTCCGGCAGGTAGCCCCTGCGCTTGGCCGTGAAGCGTACGGCGGTCATCAAGGCCGCCATCATCAGGACGCCCGGGATAATCCCGGCGGTGAACAGCCTCCCGATGGAGACTTCCCCGACGGAACCGTAGATTATCAGGCCCATGCTGGGCGGGATGGTCGCGGTGATGAGGGACGTGATGCCGTTGACCGCCGCGGAGTACCCCCGCTTGTAGCCCCGTTCGGTCATGGCGGGTCCGAGCACCCGGCTTTCCATGGCGGCGTCGGCGTTGGCGGACCCGGACACCCCCCCCATGAGGGTGCTCAGCACGCAGGAGACCTGCGCCAGGTTTCCGTACATGTGCCCGGTGAGGACGTTGGACAGCTTGATCAGCCGCTTGGTAATGCCCGTGTTGTTCATCAGGTTTCCCGCGAAGATGAACAGCGGAATGGCCAGCAGGGTGAAGCTCTGGGTGGAGCTCACGACCTTCTGTACGACGATGGTGAAGGGCAGGTCCGGGGTCACGAGGAAGAATAGGGCGCCCGCTATGCCGATGGAGAAGGCCACCGGCATGCCCAGGAACAGAAGGAGAAGGAAGACGGCTATTACGGTTTCCATCAGAATTTACTCTCCGCCGTCCCGCTCCGCTCGCCCTGGATCCTCCGGTACAGCTTGACGGCTATGGTGAGGATGATCATGGCGGATCCGACCGGGGCGCTCGCCGTGGCCCAGGAGTAGCTGATGCCCAGGGTCTGGAAAAGGCGTTTCGCGTTCTGCACGCACAGAGGGATGCCGTAGCGCACCAGGACGGCGAGGAACGCGACGGCGACCCCGTACCAGAGGTAATAGAGAAAGCCGCGCAGCTTCCGCGGGAAATAGCGGGTGAGTATCTCCACGCTGATGAAATCCTCGCGCCTCAACACCAGGTCGGCGCCGAGGAATACGAGCCAGGCGAACAGAAGCAGGGATACGTCCTGGGCCCAATTCAACGGGCGCCCTATGGTCCGTGCGATAGCGGACAGGAAAACCAGGCTCGAGATGACGCAGAGCAGCGCCATCGCGGTGTAGTCCTTCGCCTTGCAGTAGTAATCGTAGATTGTTTTCATGCGTATCCCCGCTCCGTTCGTCTTTCTATTTCTTGAGTTCGGCGAAAAGCTTCTTCCGAAGCTCAAGGAACCCCAGCTCCGCGTAGGCCCTTTCCGAGGCGGCCTTGAAGGCTTCCACGTCGGGCTTCACGACGATCATGCCCTTTTCGACCATCTTGGCCTCGAAGTCGTCGGCCGCCCGCTCCACGACGCGCGCGTTCTCGGCCGCGGTCTTGCGGCATTCCTCCACGAGGATCTTCTGGTATTCCGCCGGGAGCTTCCGGAACCAGGCTTCCCCGACGATTATACCGTTGACCAGCTGGAAGTGCCCGGTCTTGTTGATGTACTTCAGCACCTCGTAGAGGCGCAGGCCGTAGGACGCGGTGTGCTGGGCCTCGCAGCCGTCGACGGCCTTGGACTGGACGCCGTTGTAGGTGTCGGTCCAGCCCATGGCGATGGGGGTGGCGCCCAGGGCCGCCACGGACTTGGACCAGACGGGCGCGCCGGGCGTCCGGATGCGGACTCCCTTGAGGTCCGCGGGGGTCCGGATCGGCTTGTTCGTCAGGAAGTGCCGGGGGCCGTCGTACCAGTTGAAGCTGAGAACCCGGATGCCGTTCTTCTCGGCCAGGTCCTTGACCCATCCCTCGAAGGTCTGGGTGGCCGTCATCGCCAGGACGCCGTCGTAGTTGTCCGCGATGTAGGGCATCCCGATGATCCCGATATCCCTCGTGTAGTTGCCCATGCGGCCGCCGTCCGTGAGGACCGCGACGTTCACGCCCTGGATCGCCTGCTCGATGACGTCCTCGTCGCTGCCGAGCTGTGCGGAGGGGTACACCTCGATGATGAGCTTGCCGTTCGTCCGTTCGGCCACCCTCTTGCTCCACTCCTTGAAGCCGCCGACCATGGGGCTGTTCTCGTTCAGCTGGGTGGACATCTTCAGGGTGTAGACCTTGGGGTCCGCCGCGAAGGCCGTGCCTACGGCGGCGAGCGCCAGGACAAGAATCAGCGCCGGGAAAAGAATCCTTTTCATCTGCTCCTCCTTAAGTATTGCTGCCAGTACGAGAGAGGTTCAATACGTCTGGTTGCAATACTAGTATACTAGTATTGCAACTTGAGATTTTGTCAAGGAAAAAACGCGCCCGCGGGGCGTTAAAGGGGCCGGGGTAGAGCCGGCCGCGGGCGCGCCGCGTTCCCTCGATCCGGGGAGAACCCCCGCGGGCCTTCCCCCTTGTTTCGGCGATGCGGCGGTGGTATACTGCCGTCCCGCAAGGGGAGTAGCTGATCCGCGCCGGAAACGCGCGGAAGGGGGATCGTCAACACGGCTCGCGGCGACGCGGTCCGGTCTCCCGCTCACCGCCGAGAAAGCAAGACCTTCGCTGCGCATCCGGAACGGATCCGCGGCGAAGGCTTTTTTTTACGCAGAAAGAACGGGCGATCCGGGATGCGGATCCCGCGGGATGGAGGAATCATGGAAGCGTGGCATTCGAAGCCTATCGAGTCCGTACTCAAGGAGTGCGAGGCCGACGCGGAACGGGGCTTGAGCTCCGAGGAAGCCCGCCGCCGTCTGGAGGCCTACGGGCCCAACCGGCTGGCGGGCAAGAAGCCCAAGAGCCTGTTCCGCCGCATTCTGGAGCAGTTCCAGGACTACCTTATCTACATCCTCCTGGCGGCGGCTGCGATCTCCATCGTCCTGGGCGAGGTCTCCGACGCAATCATCATCCTCATGGTGGTGGTCATCAACGCCGTGGTCGGGGTCATACAGGAATCGAAGGCCGAAAAGGCCATCGAGGCGCTGAAAAAGCTCTCGGCCCCCCGGGCCCTGGTGGTGCGGGACGGCGTCCCCGTGGAGATACCCGCGGAGGAGGTCGTGCCCGGGGACCTCGTGGTCGTGGACGCGGGACGCATCATCCCCTGCGATCTCCGGTGGACGGAGACGGTAAACCTCAAGATAGAGGAGGCGGCCCTGACGGGAGAATCCGTCCCGGTGGAGAAGGACGCTAAGCTCGTCGTGGAGGAATCCGCCCCCCTGGGCGACCGGCTCAACATGGGCTACCTCTCCACGACGGCCACCTACGGCCGCGGCCGCGGCATAGCGGTGGCCACGGGGATGTCCACGCAGCTCGGGGCGATAGCCACGATGCTCGAGGAGGCCCCCGAGGAGGCCACCCCCCTCCAGCGCAAGCTGGACGACTTCGGCAAGAAGCTCGGCACCGCGATCCTCGTCCTCTGCGGGGTCATGTTCCTCCTGGGCGTGGGCGAGGAGTTCCTCCGCCACGGCATGGTCAAGGAGGGGACGGTCTTCGAGCTCTTCCTGACCGCGGTGTCCCTGGCCGTGGCGGCGATCCCGGAGGGTCTGCCCGCCATCGTGACCATCGTCCTGGCCATCGGCGTCCAGCTCATGAGCCGGGAGAAGGCCATCGTGCGGCGGCTTCCCGCGGTGGAGACTCTCGGGTCCGTGACCATGATCTGCTCGGACAAGACCGGCACCCTGACCCGCAACAAGATGTCCGTGACGGCCTTCGACTCGGACGGGGTCTCGGGCTCCGCCGCCAGCGTGGACCTGGAGCGCTCCTCCCACCGGCTCCTTCTGGAGGCCATGAGCCTTTGCAACGACGCCAGCCTGGGCTCCGGGGAAGGGACGGGAGAGGGGGCCGCCGCGACGGGGGATCCTACGGAGATCGCCCTCCTGGAGCTGGCGGCCCTGCACGGCATCCGTCCGGCGTCCCTCGCCGTAGAGGCGCCGAGGGTGGGGGAGCTTCCCTTCGATTCCGGTCGGAAGATGATGAGCACCACCCACGAGCGCGGAGGAAAGCGCTTCGTCGTAACCAAGGGCGCCGTGGACCGCATCCTGGAGAAGTGCGACCGCTATTTCCGGGACGGCGAGGAGCGGCCCCTGGACGCCGCGGCCCGCAAGGCCATCCTGGATTCCGTGGAGGCCATGGCGGGACGTGCCTTGCGAGTCCTTGGGGCGGCCTGGCGGCCCCTCGCGGCGGGGGAGGATCCCTCCGGCGAGGGCCTGGAGGAGGGGCTCGTGTACGTCGGGCACGTAGGGATGATCGATCCGCCGCGCCTGGAGGTGCGGGACTCCATCGCCGCCTGCCGCGCCTCGGGCATCGGCGTGACCATGATCACCGGGGACCACAAGGCCACGGCCCTGGCCATAGCCCGCGAGTTGGGCATCGCCCAGGGGCGGGACGACGCCCTCTCCGGCCCCGAACTCGACCTCCTGGACGACGCGGCCCTCGCGGAGAAGGCCAAGCGCGTGCGGGTCTTCGCCCGGGTCTCCCCGGAGCATAAAGTGAGGATCGTGAAAGCCTTCCGATCCCTGGGCCACATCGTCTCGATGACCGGGGACGGGGTCAACGACGCGCCCAGCCTCAAGGCCGCGGACATAGGCGTGGCCATGGGGATCACCGGAACGGACGTCTCAAAAGGCGCGTCGGACATGATCCTGGCGGACGACAACTTCGCCACCATAGTCCGGGCCATAGAGGAAGGCCGGAACATCTACAACAACATCCGGAAGGCCGTCCTCTACCTCCTTTCGTGCAACGCCGGCGAGATCGTCACGGTGTTCACCGCCGTGATGGTAGGCTTCCCCATCCCGCTCCTGCCCATCCACATCCTGTGGGTGAATCTGGTCACCGACACCTTCCCGGCCCTCTCCCTGGGCATGGACCCCGGGGATCCCGGCGTGATCAACGAAAAGCCGAGGGACCCCGGGGAGAGCCTCTTCGCCCACGGGGGCATGCGCTTCCTCGTCCTGAACGGCCTGGTCATCGGGGGCATCTCCATAGGGGCCTTCTTCCTGGGGCTCTGGAGGGCCGGGATAGAGGGGCTGACCGGGGAAGCGGCGGTCGCCCTCGGGCGGACCATGTCCTTCGCCTCCTTGAGCCTTTCCCAGCTTTTCCATTCCTTCAACCTGCGGCACCGGACCCGGTCCATCTTCTCGGTGGGCATCCTGGGGAACCGGTACCTGGTGGGGGCCTTCTTCCTGGGCTTCCTGCTCCAGGCGGTCATCATCGTGGTGCCGGCCCTGGCCGATTTCTTCAAGGTAACCTGCATCTGCGGTACCGATTGGCTCATCGTGTTCGCGCTCTCTTCCCTGGCCCTCTTCGTGAACGAGATAGCGAAGTTCTTCCAGAGGAAGGCTGCGGCCCGGATCTGAGGAAGGATTCGTTTGTCCTCGAAGCCGCCGTCCCCGGGACGGCGGCTTTTTTTTACCGGACGGCGGGTGCCGCGGGAGCGTATCCCGGGCCGGCCGCTCCTCGCCAAGGCGGCGCCGGGGCCGGATCAGCTACCGGTCCCGGAATACCGGGAAAGGCCCCGATTCCACGCGAGCCGCGCGAGGACGCTGAAGCAGAAGACGATGCCCAGGGCCCCGATCCATCGGGCCGCTCCAAGGCCTCCCCGGAAGGCCTCCGTGGGGAAGGACGCTATCAGGCCGTAGGGAAGGAGTACGCAGAAGAGGATCCGGAAGCCCCCCCGCCACACGGCGCCCGGCACCCGGAATCCCGTCTCCACCAGGCTGTTCTCAAGGTCTTGAAGGCCCCCGATGCGTCCCCAGCGGAACGCCGCCGACCGCATGAGGATCATCAGGTCGAAGAAGAGCACGAGCATGAGGCAGACCGCCGCCAGGTACCCGAGGAGATCCCGCAGGCGGAAAACCCAGCCCATCCCAGCAGCCGCGCGCGAAAGGAGAAGGAGGGCGGGAATGCCCAGGAGCAGGGATCCCGGGTCCGCCCGGGCGAAGCTCACGTGCAGGAGGCTGTCCGCCGGCTTGCAGAGATAGGCGTCCAGCTCACCGGTTCGTATCAGTTCGGGGATGCGGAGGACGCCGAAAAAGAAGGTGCTCATGAAAAGGGCGTCGATCAGGGTGAAGGTTCCGACGAAGAAAAGGGTCTCCCATCGGTTCCACCCGTTCAGGCTCTCCGTGTTGAGGTACAGGACGGAGAAAACCCCCGCCTGCACCAGGAAGACGGTGGTGTCCACCAGGAAGGCCGCCCAGAAACTGCGCGCCTCCGACAAGAATCTCGTAAAGCGGATCCGGAGCAGGGCCCGGACCAAACGGAAGGATTTCCCCGGTTTCATGCTCCCGCCTCCTCGTAGTGGTCCCGAAGGGTCGAGAGCATCCATCGGGCGCAGGCCGCCAGACCCAGGCACCAAGCCGAGAGAAGGAGGACGGCTAGCGGCGCCTCGCCGGCGCCGCGCCCCAGCCAGAGCTCGACCGGAAGGCTCGCCAGGGCCGGGAAAGGCGTCCAGCGCAGGGCCTGACGGGCCCATGCGGGCATGAAGGCGATGGGAACCAAGGCCCCCGACAGGAAGGCCGCCAGTTCGGTTTTCACCATGTGGAAGGGGGTGATGTCCTGGAACAGGAAGGCCAGGAGCGCCGTGCAGTAGTTTAGGAGCGCCAGAAAAAGGAGGGCCAGGAAACAGACGGGAAGGATGAGCGCAGCCTGGAGCGAGGGGGGACTCAGAACCACGATTCCCGTGCATGCTTGGAAGAGGAAGAGGAGACCGAACGCCCCGGCCATTGCCGCGAGGCGGAAAAGGCTTCGGCCCCCGACGACGGAGAGATACCAGGCCAGGGGGTCCAGGGGGCGGGCAAGGTATTTCCCGAAGAGCCCTCCCCGTATCTCCGCGGCGTACTCCCAGGTATAGGCCTCGGACTGGTCCAGGGCGTTCAGGCCGTTCACCAGGACATAGTAGGCTACGACCATGGAAAGGGTCATGCCCCCGATCTCGGCCTTCCCGGCGTATAGGGCTCCCATTAGAATCCGGGCGATAAAGACCCTCGCGCAGGCGGAGAGCACCGTTAGAAGGGCGTCCGCGGGGTAGGCCATCCGGTCCGA
>CAYTYG010000109.1:0-9459 GCA_964441515.1 uncultured Treponema sp. | reverse complement strand
AGGGCGCGGCGGTCATCGAGGGAACGACGGAGACCGCGGGGACGGGGGTTCCCCGGGAGCTGGGGGAAAAGGCCCTGCTGGCCTGCCGCCCCTCGGACCTGGACTTCGTCCCCCCGCCGTCCGGCGCGGCGGCGGGGATCGTGCGGGGTAGGATCCTCCGCGCCACCTACCTCGGGGACATCGTGGACTACAAGGTTTCGGTGGGGGCCTCGGAGCTCCGGGTGCAGAAATCCCGGCGCACCGAGCCCCGCAAGCCCGGCGACGCCTGCCACCTGCGGTTCAACCGGACCCTGTGGTACTCCCGGGAGTGAGGCGGAGCCGGGTCAGCAGTCCTCCAGGCGCTCTATACGGGCGCCCAGGGACTTGAGCCTCTCGGTGATCCGCTCGTAGCCCCGCTCGATCTGGTAGACGTTCTTGATCACGCTGACGCCGTCCGCGCAGAGCGCGGCGATCACCATGGCCATGCCGGCCCGCACGTCCGGGGAGAAGAGCTCCGAGCCGGAGAGCCGGGCGGGGCCCGAGACCACCGCGCGGTGGGGGTCGCAGAGGATGATCCGGGCACCCATGCCGATGAGCTTGTCCACGAAGAACATCCGGGACTCGAACATCTTCTCGTGGATGAGGGTGGTGCCCTCCACCTGGGACGCCACCACGGTCATGATGCTCGTCAGGTCCGGGGGGAAGCCCGGCCAGGGAGCGTCGTCTATCTTGGGGATCTGCCCTCCCAGGTCCGGCAAGACCTTCAGGGCCTGGCTTGAGGAGACGCGCAGGAGGCTGTCCTCCACGGTCCAGCGTATCCCGAGCTTGGCGAAGCCCAGCTTGATCATCCGGAGCTCCTCGGGGCGGACGCCCTCGATGTCCAGCTCCCCCCGGGTTACGGCGGCCAGCCCGATGAAGGATCCTATCTCCATGAAATCGGGCCCTATGGAGAAATCGGCTCCCCCAAGCTTCGGGACGCCCTGAATCTCGAGGATGTTGGACCCTATACCGGCGATGCGGGCGCCCATCGCCGCGAGCATCCGGCAGAGATCCTGCACGTGGGGCTCGCTGGCGACGTTCCGCAGCGTGGTCTTCCCCCCCGCGCGGACGGCCGCCATGACGGCGTTCTCCGTGGCGGTCACCGAGGCCTCGTCCAGGAAGACGTCGGCCCCCGCCAGCTTTTTGGCCGTGAAGACGAACTGCCCGTCGATCTCCACCCGCGCGCCCAGCTCCTCCAGCGCCAGGAGATGGGTGTCCAGGCGCCTTCGGCCTATGACGTCCCCTCCCGGGGGCGGAAGCGTGCATCTCCCCGTCCTGGCCAAAAGGGGCCCGGCGAAGAGGATGGACGCGCGGATCTTCCTGGCCTGGTCCTCGGGGATCTCGTTCCGGAGCGGCCCGGACGGGTCGACGCGCCAGGCTCCCGGGCCTATGCGGTCGATCTTCGCGCCCAGGGAGGCGGCGACCTCGAACATCACCTGGGCGTCTTCTATCTCGGGAATATTGCGGAGGACGACGGGCTCCTCCGTCAGGAGCGTTGCGGCTATGCACGGAAGCGCGGCATTCTTGTTGCCGCTGGCGCGGATTCGGCCCTTGATGGGAAAACCGCCCTCGATGCGATACTTGTACATGGGGATACTCTAGCGACCCGCACCCGGGTCGTCAACGCCGGTTCGGTTTTCGCCCTTCCGGGCGGGGCCGGAGATTGAACGACCCGGGAGTATCCGCTATAGTTGTCCTATACACCCTGTGAACGAGCAAGGACGGAACGTGGCTCCGGATTCCCTGTCGAAGGCCCGCCATGAGATGCGCACCCTCCTCAACCATGTGGTGGGGTATACGGACATCCTGCTGGAGGACACCACGGCCAAGCGGGACGAGGGGCTTCGGACCATCTTCCGGGAGCTCCGGGATCTTGTCCTCCTCCTCCGGGAGCCCATCTTCCAGTTCTTCTCCGAGTCCTCCGGTCCGGCGGACCGGGAATCCGTGAAAGGCCGGGTTTACGGCCTTCTATACGATATAATCGCCCTCCTGCAGACCGCCAAGCGGCAGTGCGGATCCGAGGACCGGAAGGTCTTCCTGCCGGACATCCAGAAGATCGTCGAGGCGGCCAACGGCACGGTGGAGATCTTCGAGAACGTGGTAGCCGGTTCCTTCAGCCTGGACGACCTTTCGGACGAAACCCGGGCCGAGCTGGACGACGACGCGGGAACCGCCCACCTGACGGGGAAGGTCCTGGTGGTGGACGACGACGCATTCAACCGCGAGATCATGACGCGCCACCTGGAACGGCAGGGTCACGCGGTTTCCCAGGCGGCGGACGGGATACAGGCCCTGGAGGCGCTCCGGAAGGAGCCCTTCGACATCGTCCTCCTGGACATAATGATGCCCGGCATGAACGGGTACAAGTTCCTGGAGAAAATCAAGAAAACCCCCGAGATCGGGGAGATTTCGGTCATCATCGTCTCCGCGCTGGAGGAATCGGGCAGCGTGGCGCGGTGCCTGCGGCTGGGGGCGGAGGACTACCTGCCCCGGGAGTTCGATCCCATTGTCCTGCGGGCGCGGATAGAGTCCTGCCTGGAGCGCAAGCGCCTGCGCGCCCGGGAGGAGCTCTCCATCCGGGCCGTGAAGGAAACCCAGAAACGGCTGGCCGCGGAGCTGGGAAGGGCCGCGGAGTACGTCCGGAGCCTCCTGCCCCGGCGGGTGCGCTGGAGGGAGCTGCACACGGACTGGGTATTCCTTCCCTCCCTGGACCTGGGGGGGGACGCCTTCGGCTACACGAAGCTGCAAAACGGCGACATCGCCCTGTATCTCCTGGATGTCAGCGGACACGGGATCGAGGCGGCCCTTCTCTCCGTGAGCCTCCTGAACCGTATTCAGACCCAGTCTCCCGCGGACGCCGGCTCCTGGGAGCCCTCCTGCATGCTTTCCGCGTTCAACCGTTCCTTCCGAAGCGAGGACCAGAACAACCTGTACTTCACGGCGTGGTTCGGGCTCTGGAACCCCGAAACCCGGGAGCTGACCTACTCCGGCGCGGGAAGCCCGCCCGCGGTCCTGATCCGTTCCGACATGTCCCTGGAGACCCTGACGGCTCGGAATCCCGCCGTCGGGGTGGATGAGGACGCGGAATACCGCAGCTCGAGCACCCTCGTGCCCAGGGGCGCCAGCCTTTACCTCTTCAGCGACGGAATCTTCGAGACCCGGGGGCCGGAAAACCGCATACTGGGCCTGCCCCGGTTCACGGAGATCCTCCGGGACTCGACCCGGGGAGCCTCTCCCGGCAACCTGTCCAGGATCATCGAAGCCTCCAAGGCCGAGTGCGGCAAGGAAAGGTTCGATGACGACGCGTCCCTGGTGGGATTCTACTTCGATGCGTGAACTCCGCATCCGCGCCCCCGACGACTTCCACGTCCACTTTCGGACGGGGCCCGGGCTCGAGCTCTACGTCCGCAGGACGGCGGCCCTCTTCGATCGGGCTCTCCCCATGCCCAACACCCTGCCCCCCCTGACGGACGGCCCTAGCCTTGCTTCCTACGTGGCTTCCCTGCGCAGCGCCGCCCCTTCGCTGGAGCTGCTTCCGTCCTTCAAGCTCCTGCCGGGCATGGACGAAGCGGCCGTGGAGGACTGCGCCGCCGCGGGCGCCCGGGTGGGCAAGTACTACCCCGCGGGCGCCACGACCAACGCCCAGGACGGGGTGCGGGAGCCCGGGCAGATCGCCGGGGCCTTGAGGGCCATGCAGGACCTGGGCCTCGTCCTCTCCATCCACGGGGAGGACCCCTCGGCCCCGGCCATGGAGCGGGAGCCCGCCTTCCTTCCGACCGTCGGTGCCCTCCTCGACCTCTACCCCCGGCTTCGGATCGTTCTGGAACACCTGTCCACCCGGGAGGCGGCGGACTTCGTTCTTGCGGGCCCCGAGCGCCTGGGAGCCACGATCACGGCCCACCACCTCGCCTACACGACGGACGACCTTCTGGGAGGGGCCTTCAATCCCCATCTCTTCTGCAAGCCCGTACTCCAGGGGCCCTCGGACCGGGCCGCCCTGCGGAGCGCGGCCCTCTCCGGGAGCGGGCGCGTCTTCTTCGGAAGCGATTCCGCCCCGCACCCCAAGGACCGCAAGGAGTCCGGCCGGGCGCCGGGCGGCGTTTACTCCTCCCCCGTGGCCCTTTCCCTGCTTGCGGCCGTGTTCGAGGAGGAGGACGCCCTGGACAGGCTGGAGGACTTCGTCTCGACGCGGGGGGCGGAATTCTACGGGCTTCCCCGAAACCGGGGCCGCGTGCGCTTGTTCCGGGAGGCCTGGACCGTACCGGGCGAGATAGACGGCGTGGTCCCGGCCGCGGCGGGCGGAACCCTTGATTGGAAGGCGGAGAGAGTGTAATCTCCCTCATACCGTGATACCTTATCCGGAAGAATCATAAGAAAACAACATTTGGGGAATGTTCATCTTAATACACACTCAGAGGAGCACATGGACAAGCCCAAGATCCTGCTCGTGGAAGACGAACCCCTGGCGGCCATGGAGATGCAGGAAACCCTGGAGGCGGAAGGTTATACCGTGCCCGAAACCGTCGCGTCCGGGGACGACGTCCTGCCCGCGGTCCTGCGGTGGAAGCCCGACCTTGTGATTATTGACATCAGCCTGGCCAGCTTCACGGACGGCGTGGACGCCGCGGAGCGGCTGCGCATGATGAGCGAAGTCCCCATCATCTACGTGACCGCCTACCCCAGCCGGGGAGCCCAGGGCCGGGCCGCCCACACGAATCCCTTCGCCTACCTCCTGAAGCCCCTGTCCCCGGAGGTGCTCAAGAAGACCGTGCGGCAGGCGCTCTCGGGGGCCGCGGCCATCAATTGAACATCCGGCCCCGTTTCGTGTAAGCTGAGCCCCAATTTTCGTCCCACCCGGAACGGAAACCACGGCCGCCCCTGCCGGCAGGACTCCTTTCCCGACCGATCGGCGAAAAGAAAGATTGATAAAAGCATGACGCACCCTCTCCGCACACCCAAGTTCGGCCCCTTGAGCTTCTACCGGGAAGCCGTCTCCATCGCCGTCCCGGTGATGCTCCAGCAGCTCATCATGAGCATGGTCTCCCTTATCGACAACTTCATGGTCGCCGGGCTGGGGGACGCCAAGATGGCGGGAATCAACGTGGCCAACCAGGTCGGGTTCGTATTCCTGGTGGCGACGTGGGCCTTCTGCGGGGCCGGGGGAGCCTACCTTTCCCAGTACCGGGGCGCCACGAACGAGGAGGGCATGCGCCAAGCCTACCGCTTCAAGGCCGTCACGTCCCTCCTGGTCTCCCTCGGGTACCTCGCCCTCTTCCAGCTTATCCCCGGGCGCCTGTTGGCCGTCATGACGGCGGGCAACGCGGCTCAGGCCGAGATCATCCGGCACGGGACGGGCTACATGCGCATCGTCTCCCTCATGGGCCTGCCCATGGCCTTGTCCACGGCCATAGGCACGGCCCTGCGGGAGACGGGGAAAACGCGGCCGCCCCTGGCGATATCCCTGGCGGCTACCGGGGTGAACACCTTCCTGAACTGGGTCCTGATCTACGGCAACCTGGGGGCGCCCCGGCTGGAGGTGGCGGGGGCCGCGATTGCCACGGTAACGGCCCGCGTCGTGGAGCTGGGCTGTTTCCTTGCCTATGCCCGGGTGTGGAAGCCCGCCTTCTACGTCCCCCTGTGGAAGATCCTTCGCATACACTTCTCCCTGTTCCAGGAAATCCTGGGCAGGTCCACTCTCATGCTCCTGTCCGAGCTGACCTGGGTGGTCTCGGAGACGGTGACCACGGCGCTCTACAACGGCCGGGGCGGATCCGAGGTCGTGGCGGGAATGGCCGCGGGGTGGGCCGTCGCCAACCTCTTCTTCCTGGTCTTCAACGGGATCCAGGTCTCCACCACCGTGATCGTGGGGGGAAGCCTGGGCGCGGACCGGTTGAACGAGGCGCGGGACCGAGCGCGCTGGATACAGGCGGGCTCCATCGTGGCCGGGGCCGCCATCGCGGTGCTGGCGGCGGGCTCCATCGTCCTCATCCCCCTGGTCTTCGGGAACCTGACCCCGGCGGCCCGGGGCGTCACCCGGGGGCTGATCCTTGTGATCGCGGCCTATCTGCCCGTCTGGGCCCTGCTGAACGCCCAGTACGCGGTTTCCCGGGCCGGGGGAGACATGATGATGGGGGTGGTGGCCGATGCCTCGACGACCTTCCTCGTCTTCCTGCCGGCCGCCTTCTTCCTGGCGATCTTCACGAAAACCGGTCCCGTGGCCATGTACGCCATCGTGAAGCTCTCGGACTTCCTGAAGCTCGGGGTGGCCCAGGCCTGGCTCCGGAAGGAGAAATGGGTGCGCAACCTCGCGCGGCCCCTGGACTGAGGCGGAGAAGCGGCGGGATCAGTCGAGCTGTATCCGCATCCCCATGGAGGCGTGTATCATGTTGTGGTCCCAGAAGCCCGGGGAGTCGGGATCCCAGAGGTTGAAGATTGGGATGAACCAGCGGGCCCCAAGCTCGAAGGTGAACCGTTTCTGGAGGCGATAGGCGAAGCGTAACTGGGCCGTGGGATAGAAGAAGCGCAGCTTTTGATAGAACCAGGCCCCGATGGACCGCACGTCCCCGGTGGAGGACGCCCCGGAAGCCAGGAAGGCGGCGCGCAGGACGAGGGCGGGACCCAAGCCCGCCATGCCCAGGAACCGGTGTCCCATCTCCCAGTTCAGGAAGAAGGGGGCGTCCAGGATGATCCCCGGAACTACGGCGGCGTCCAGGGTCTCCTTTTCCGTGGGATGCGCTCGCCCGTCCTCCCAATCATAGCGGGCCCAGAAGAACTCGACGCCGGGCTCGAAGGTGAACCGGGGATCCGTGAGGGGAAAACGGACGGAGACGCCTAGGGTGGTCAGGAGCGCGTCGGGGGCCCCGGCTCCGCTTTCCACGGCATTGTTGATGAGAAGAAGGCCGAAACGGGGGTTGAGGCTTTCGGGATTCAAGGCGGAAGCCGAAACCGCGCAGCCGAGCAGGGCAATCGCCGCAAGGAATCGTCGCATCGGGCCCTCCACAGAGAGAACTATACCACTCAGGGCACAGGAAGCAATACCGCCCCGGATTCCTCCAGGTTCGGGAAGACCCCCAACTCCCAGAGGGCCAGAACCGCCCCCTCCAGGGGCACGATGTCCCGGTAAACGGCGCCCTCCACGGGGACGGGAAGACGGAAGGAGCTCTGGCCCCCCGGGCCCGAGACCGCCGCCACGGCGTTCCAGGCGGTGACCGCGGCCCCCGCCTCCGTCACCGCCCCCCGGAGTTCCACGGTATCCTCGGACCGCCCCTCGCCGAAACAGTAGGCCGCCCGGCCGCCGTCGGCCAGGGAGGCGGAGACCACCACGGGGCAACCCTCCGGGGCCAGGAGAAGCGCGGCCCGCCGGAGGGAATCCGGGGCCGCGGAGAGCGGGCGGGGGGAGAGGAGCTTTTCGAAATCCCGCCGCTCCAGCGGCAGGAATGCGCCCGAGCGGGGATCAAAGAGGCGGAAGGAGCTCTCCGTACCCTCCGGAACGTCCTTCCGGAGATGGAGGGCCCAGCGGCCCTCGGACAGGGGAAAGACGGCGAAGATGTCACCCCCATCCGGTCCGAGGTCGTGGGGACGGAGTATCCCGGCCGGGTCCGCGATGTCCAGGGCCAGGAGGATGGACGGGGGATTCCGAGGAGGCTCCCGCTCGAATACGAAGTCCCGGTAAAGCAGGCAGAATACCCGGTTTTCCCGGACGAAAAGACTCCCGACGCTGCGGCCGGGGAACTCCTCCCCGGAGCCCAGGTCCTCCAGGCGGTACCGAAGGGCCCCGGGATCGATGCGGACGCGGACCATACCCGCCCGGTTCACGGCCAGGACCGCGGAGCGGGCGTCCAGGGCCGCGGCCGTGGCTGCGTAGAACGCCGTGCTTGCCGGAATTCCTTCCCTGGGAGCCAGCGGCTCGGGATTCCACCTCTCCAGGCGGCCGTCCTTCACCCTCAACACCGCGTACCCGGCATAGGTTCCCGGATACTCCTCGGTCTCCGGCTCGGTGGGCCGGGAGCAGGCGGAAAGGGCGGCTAGGATCAGGGGGGTGAACAGGAAAAACAGGCGGACACGGGAGTTGGGGCCTGGGGCGGAACCGGGCGCGGGGAACATCGGGCCTCCTGGTACGGGCAATCCGAACGCGTAGCGGGGGCGGAGAGGTCCGCCCCTATTGATTGTCGGCGGGGAGAGCCGGTTCCATGAAAAAACGCGCGAGGCCCCGGCCTCGCGGCAACGAGGCTCCGCTTTGTCGATCCTCCGGAACCCGTTAAACGGCTTCTTCAGTAGTTTCTTGCGAAAACCGCCCTGTGCCGGGCGGGCGAGCCGCAGACGGCGCACTTGCCGGAGATATCCGCCTGGTCGTCCAGGGGCATGCAGCGGAGGGTAACCTTCATGTCCGCCTTGAGCCGGGCCTCGCACTCGCCGGAGCCGCACCACAGGGCGCGGGCGAACCCGCCCCGGGCCGCGGCGGTACCCTCGTTCTCCTCCCCGGCCTTGCCGAAGAAGGCCTTCATCCCCTCGTAGTCGGGGATATCCCGGGTATTCTCCTCCCGGAAGGCCCGGGCGCGGTCGTACAGGCTTTTCTGGATATCGTCCAGCAGCTGCCGGACCTTGGCGGGCGCTTCGGAGGCGTCGACGGCGGTTTTCTCCCCCGTGTCGCGCCGCACCAGGACGGCCTTTCCGGCCTCCATATCCCGGGGGCCCGCCTCGATGCGCACCGGCACGCCCCGCATCTCCCACTCGGCGAACTTCCAGCCCGGGCTCTTCGTATCGTCCGGGTCCACGACAACGCGGACCCCCGCGGCCTTGAGGGCGGCCTCCATGCGGCCGCAATAGTCCAGGACGGCCGTTTTGCTATCGGTCTTGAAGATGGGAACGATGACCGCCTGCTCCTCGGCCAGGGAAGGGGGCAGCACGAGGCCCTTGTCGTCCGAGTGGGTCATAATGACAGCGCCGATGAGGCGGGTGGAGACGCCCCAGCTGGTGGCCCAGGCGTAGTCCAGCTTGCCGTCCCGGGTCTGGAACTGGACGTCGAAGGCCCTGCCGAAGTTCTGGCCCAGGAAGTGGCTGGTCCCCGCCTGCAGGGCCTTGCGGTCCTGCATCATCGCCTCTATACAGTAGGTATCCACCGCCCCCGCGAACTTCTCCGCGTCGCTCTTCTTCCCCGCGATCACGGGGAGGCAGAGGTGCCGCTCGGCCACCTCCCGGTAGACCTCCAGCATCCGCATGGTCTCCTCCACCGCCTCCTTCTCGGTCTCGTGGGCCGTATGGCCCTCCTGCCAGAGGAACTCCGCGGTGCGAAGGAAAAGGCGGGTGCGCTTCTCCCAGCGGAGCACGGAGCACCACTGGTTGTAGAGGAGGGGCAGGTCGCGCCAGGACTGGATCCAGTCCTTGTACTTCGACCAGATGATCGTCTCGCTGGTGGGGCGCACGACCAGGGGCTCCTCCAGC
>CAYTYG010000108.1:0-9660 GCA_964441515.1 uncultured Treponema sp. | reverse complement strand
ATCGACATCATCTTCCAGCTGGTCATCTTCTTCATGATATCCAGCACCTTCAAGGTGACGCCGGGCATACGCCTGGACCTTCCCGATTCCGCCACCTCGGAGGCCGTCCCTCTGACGGAGATCCATATCGTGGCCGTCTCGGAGACCGAGATCTACCTCAATAAGCAGCAGACCTCCCTGGAGGGGCTTCCGGTCCTCCTGGCCAAGGCCGTGGAGGGGCGCGAGCCCTCGGAGCTGAGGGCCATCCTGGAGGGGGACTCGGGCACCAGCTACCAGCTCATGGTCTCCGTGCTGGACGCCCTTCGCAAGAACGGGATCGAGGGGGTGGGCCTGGCTACCAAGCCGGACAAGAAGCCCCGGCCCGGCAAGGGGCCCCAGTGACGGTCCTGAACGCGGACCCCCGGCAAGCCTATATCCGGGAGCAGGAACGCAGGAGGTCCCTGACCTCCCTGGGAATTTCCTTTGCCCTGTACGCGGCCGCCCTCCTGGTCCTCTGGCTGGCGGGCCTGGGGCGGGAGCTGGAGTTCTCCGAGTACGCGGGGCCCGTCCTGATACGGTTGGGGGAGCCCGAGGGCGTCGAAGTCCCCGCGCCCCGGGCGCCGGACCTTCCCGAGCCCGAACCCCAGGCGCCGCCTCCCCCGCCCCCCGCGCCGGCGCCGGCCGCATCCGTTCCCGCGCCCAAGCCTTCCCCCGCGGCGACCGCCAAAACCGCGCCGGCCAAGGCTTCCGAGTCGCCGCCCCCGGCCCCCACCCCCATCGTTCGATCCACCGAGGGAGCCCCCGCGGGCCCCGTCCGGGGCGAGGAGCACGGCAACTCCCACGAGACCTCCTTCGAGGCCAGCTCCGGGCGGGTGGGACGAAGCCTATACGTTCCCATCTGGACCTACATGCCCCTTCCGACGACCGTGGACAACCGGGTCTACGACAGGATACCGGGGGACGGGTTCCGGACCGCCTCGGAGCGGAAGGCCCGCTTCCGGAGCTACTACGAATACGAGGGCGGGGCCTGGAAGCTGAAATCAACCGTTTCCCTGGACCAGCGGCAGGGCGTCTGGCTGATGCTGGAGAACGGGGGCTACGACATCGCCCGGGCGGAGTATAAACAGGCGCGCGCCCTCTCCCCCGTACGGATACGCTTCCGGGTGGGCCCCACCCAGGGCAACCGGCCGCCGGTCCTGGAAAACGCGGAAATCCTGGAGTCCTCCGGGGACAGCGGGATCGACGAGGCCGTGCTCTTCGGATTCCGGAGAGCCTCCTTCTCCAACGATTCGGACAAGAGCGTCACGGGAAGGTTCACGTACCGGTTCTGAGGCCGCCCGGTTCCCCCGGGTTATCGGAATCGCTATACTGCCTCTCGCCATGGATACATTCGATGTCGTGATCGTGGGCACCGGGCCCGCGGGCCTGGGCGCCGCCTTCGAGCTCTCCTTGCGCAGGCCTTCCCTGGGGATCCTGATGCTGGACCGGGAGCCCTTCTCCACGGGAGGGCTCCGCAACGACTGCAAAATGAACTTCACCTATCCCATCGGCTTCCCGGAGGACGTCTGGTCCGAGGCGGATGGGCAGGTTTACCTGGAGCGTACGGAATCCTTCCTCAAGCCCCAGCTCATGGAGCGGCGGAACATGGACATCTACGCCCGCCGCGCGGCCAAGCTGGGGGTGCGGCTCCTGGAGGTCCGGCAGGCCCACCTGGGCACGGACGGGGGACTCCGGCTCATCAAGGACCTGACCGCGGAGCTCCGAGGCCGGGGGGTCGAGATATCCCTGGGGGAAACCGCCATGGGGGTGGACGCGGCGCGCCGGGTGCTTTCCACGGATTCCCGGGAGATCGGGTACAAAAGCCTGGTCCTGGCCCCGGGGCGCGGGGGCTTCGCCTTCCTCCAACGCATCATGCGGGAGCTGGAGATTCCCTACCAGGACAACGCGGTGGATATAGGGGTCCGCGTGGAGCTCCGGGAGGAGCGCTACGCCATCGTTCGGGACTACTACGACCCCAAGTTCATCTTTCCCAAGAAGACGCGCACCTTTTGCACCAATTCCCGCTGCGCCCACGTGGTGCAGGAGAAGTACGCGGCGGAGGACGGCCGCGTCTGGTATTCCGCCAACGGCCACGCCTATTCCTCGTCCCGCCCCGCCAACGGGCTGGCGAACTTCGCCCTCCTGAAGACGGTCACTCTGACCCAGCCCCTGGCCTCCGGCCAGGACTACGCCACGATGCTGGGGATCCAGGCCTCCCTGATCGGGGGAGGGCATCCCATCATGCAGAGGGTGGGGGACTTCCGGCTTGGGAAGAGGTCCACCCGGGAGGCTTTTTCCGGGGATCTATACGATTTCGAGCCCACGCTGCCCTCCGCCTGCCCGGGGGATCTAGGGCTCTCCGTCCCCGCCAAGGTGATGAGGTCCATCTGGAACGCCCTCAAGCTCCTGGACACCATCGTGCCGGGGGTGCTGCACCCCAGCACGATCCTCTATTACCCGGAGATCAAGCTCTACGCCAACCGGCCGGTCTTTCTGGATCCGACCTTCCTGGCCGCCCCCGGGGTGCGCCTGATCGGGGACGGGGCGGGCACCAGCCGGGGGATCACGGGGGCCTGGGCTTCCGGGATACGGGCCGCGGACGGAATTCTCTCGGACTACGCATAGCGCCCGGTTTCCCGCCCCGGGCCTTTTCGCCTTGCGGACCGCCGGCCGGTCCACTAGGCTTTTTCTATGCCGAAAAAGGCGAAGACACCCGGCGGCTCCCCGGGCTTGAAAGGCTTGGGCCGCAAGGCGTACCCCGGGAACCGGGGCGCCATCCTCTCCTGCCTGGGCCTGGCCGGTACGTTCGCCATGACGGCCCAGGGCCTCCTTGCGAACAGCGGGGCGTTCCGACTGGTCCGAGGTGCTCTGGACGCTCTGATGATCCTGGCGTGGCTTTTTTCCCTGACCCTTTTCATCCTTCGGCCCTCCCTGAACCGCTATGCCGTCTATCCGAGGTACGCCTCCCGGGCCGGAGTCCTGGTATTGGGATTCGCCGTCGCCTACGGAGCCGCGGAAGCCTGGTTCGGGACGGGGCACGTCTTCTTCGCCATGTTCGTGGTGCCGGGGTTCGTCCTCGCCCGGATACGGCGGCCCTGGCGCTGGGCCTACGGGGGGGCGGCAACCCTCGCCCTGGGCGCGCTGGGGACGGCCGCCCGGGGGCTGCGGCCCGGCCTTTCGGGCTTGGCCTTCGTCCTTTTGCCCCTCTGCCTGGCGGAAGCCGCGGCCCAGGCCGTGGAGAGGGTGCGCCTGGAGGGGGAAGTCTCCCTGCAGGACCTTAAGAGCCGGAACGAGCACCTGGAGGAGCTGGCCTACCGGGACGCCTTGACCCGGCTGTACAACCGGCGCTACGGCCTGGAGAGCCTCCGCAGGGCGGTCTCCTACGCGAAACGATACGCCGAGGAGCTCCATATCCTGGTCCTGGACATCGACCGCTTCAAGGACGTGAACGACCGGCTGGGACATCCCGTGGGGGATACCGTGCTCCAGGGGCTTGCCAGGATACTGAAGGGATCCATCCGGGACAGCGATATCGCGGCCCGGATAGGGGGAGAGGAATTCCTCGTGATCCTGCCCCGCGCCCGGCCCGAGCAGGCCCGGGGGGTAGCCGAACGCATCCGGGAGAAGATGGCCCGGACCGCCTTCGATTCCGTGCCCTGGAGCGTGACGGTTAGCCTGGGTCTGACGGGACTCCGGAAGGGAGATACCGCGGACTCCTTTTTTTCCCGGGCGGACGATTTTTTGTATGAATCCAAGGAGAACGGACGCGACCGCGTCACCGGATCCTGACGGTCGGCCGGCGAACCGGTCGGCCGGCCTGCTTTTCCTTATCTGCCCGGGATACGGAACACCCGGGCCAGGACCGCGACATAGCCGATCGCGAGGACCAGGAAGACACCGATGGGCGCGGCCAGCCGCCGGAGCATGCCCGAGAGGGCCGTCGTGAAGTGCTCCGCGCTGACGACCATGCAGACGTGCAGGGGGGAAACCATCATCCCCGCGAAACCGGAGGCGCCGGCCAGGACGACGACGGGTTCGAGCCCCAGGGATCCGAAGGCGCCCCCGTGGAAGAGGCCCAGGACGATGGGCAGGGAGAGCCCCACATAGCCGAACCCGATTCCGGTGACCAGCCCCGACACAAGGGGCAGGAGCACCGCCACCGCGAGGGGCGGTATGCCCGCGGCCGCCAATTCCGTGGCAGCGGCCGAGGCGGCGCCCCCGGCCTCCAGGAGGGCGGAGAATACCCGGATGCCCGCCACGAGCCCGGCCAACTTCAGGGCGGCGAGGTCTACCGCGCCCCGGAAGACCTTCCGCCCCGGGTTCCGGAGGCCCACATACAGGGCCCCGGCCGCCACGCCCAGGAGTATGGGAAGGAAGCGGCCGGCCAGCCGGGAGGCGTCCGATTGCGGAATCAGGCGGATTCCCGCGATCCTCCAGGCCGCGTCCAGGACCCCGTAGGCTCCCAGGGTGACCAGGAGGGGCGCCAGGCCCGAGAAAACCGCCCCCCATCCGGGCGGCGCCTTTTCCGGTACGGGGCCCTCGGGGCTGTTTTTTCGACCCTTGCCGCCTTTCAGGATGAAGACTTTTCCCAGGATCATCATCATAGGAAGGGTGTAGAGGTTGAGAAGCACAAGGCGCGGCACCGGCAGCCCGGAGAGCGAGGACGTCAGGATAAAGGCGGGGAAGAGGGGCCACCAGAGCTCCAGGGAGTGGCGGAACCAGAAGTTGGCCGTCGAAAGGCGCTCGGCCCCCAGGGAGCGGCCCGGGTCCAGGGAGTCCACCAGGGGGGCGGAAAAGGCGGCTCCGCCGGGCATGGGGAGGGTGCCGACGAGGGCGGGGGTCAACATGATGGCCGCGTTCCGGGAAGAGGCCACCGCCAGGACGGAGCGGGCGAAGCCCTCCATGGCCCCCGCCTTCTTCATGGCCGTCGAAAGGCCCACGATGGCGATCACCAGGAGCATCATGAGGAGGGTTTCGGGGTCCAGAACCTCCCGGACCGTCCGCTCCGCGATGCCGCCGACGGAAAACCCCTGCCAGAGCGAGAAGGCCCAGCCGCCGGCCAGGGCGGCTATGCCCAGGTTCACCTTCCGGGAGGCGGCCAGGACGACGAGGACGAATACCACGAGGACCTTCACGAGCACGGGTATCGGGGGCATGGATGCGATCCGCCTATTTCCCGGCGCAGTCCGGACAGAGTCCGTGGAAATCGATGCGGTGGCCGCGGATCCGGAAGCCTTCCCGGGCGGCGGCCTCGTCCAGCCGGGGCTGGTAGTCCAGGGATACGTCGAACACCGAGCCGCAGGCGTCGCAGATGAAATGATAGTGGGGGGAGGTGTCGCCGTCGAAACGGTCTTTCCCGTTGCCGTTTCGGAGGTGGAGGAGGAGCCCCTGTTCCTCCAGGACCTCCAGGTTGCGGTAGACCGTTCCCAGGGATATCCGGGGGATTTTCTCCCGTACGGCTTCGAATATCATGGCTGCCGTGGGATGGTTTCTAGAGGATTCCAGTACCGAGAGTACGGCTTGCCGCTGGCGAGAGCGTTTCCGGGTGCGTTCCGATCCTTCCATAAGGTATAGTCTTCCCCGCTTGTATGGCCCAAAGCCTACCTTCCATGCAAGGTCCGCGTCAAGCAACCGACCCGGACGGGAAACTCGCATACTTCTCCCCACGGTATTGCATAATTATCCTCAATGCCGCATATTTCGCATCGAAGCGGCGGGACCCCCCGGCGCTCACAGGAGGTATGAGGCATGAAGAGAACCGCGATCGCCCTTGCCCTCGCGGCTGCGGCGGTCCTGGCGCTCGCCGGGTGCGGCGGGGCCAAAAAAGAGGCGAAGAAAGTCCTGTACATCTACAACTGGACGTATTACATCCCGGACGATGTGATTCAGGATTTCCAGAAGGAATTCTCCTGCGAAGTGGTGTACGACGTATTCTCCTCCAACGAGGATATGTTCGCGAAGATCAAGGCCGGGGGATCGGGATACGACCTTGTGTTTCCGGGCGCCGACTTTGTTTCCATAATGATAAAAGAGGGAATGCTGGAGACCCTCAATCCGGCAAAGATACCCAATCTCAAGAACCTGGACCCGGGAATCCTGGATCGGATGACCTTCGACCCCGGCGCCCGGTACTCCGTTCCCTACTTCATGGGCGCCACGGGCATCGTGGCCAACAAGAAGGTGACGGGAAGCTTCGAAAAAAGCTGGCGCATCTACGAACGCGGAGACCTCAAGGGCAAGATGACCCTTCTGGACGATCCGCGGGAGACCATAGGCGCGGCCCTCAAGCATCTCGGGTATTCCGTCAACTCCGTCGACCCGGGGGAGCTGGCCAAGGCCGAGGCCCAGATCAAGAAATGGCTGGAGAACGTCCTGCGCTTCGATTCCGAGTCCTTCGGCAAGGGATACGCCACGGGCGAGTACGCGGTGGTCCACGCCTTCGCGGAGAACGTCTTCCTGGAGCTGGACGACGCCCTGCGCGCGGACGCCGAGTTCTTCATCCCCCAGGAGGGCGGGGTGGCCTACATGGACTGCATGGCCGTTCTCAAGGGCGCCAAGCACTCCGACCTGGCCCACGAGTTCATCAACTACATCTACCGCCCCGACATCTACGCCCGCATCGCCAGCTACCTGTCCCTGCCCTGCGTGAACGTGCCGGCCCGGGCCCTGGTGACCACGAAGCCCAATTATACCGAGGCGGACCTGGCCCGCAGCGAGCTCAAGCTGGACATCGGGGAAGCCATCACCCTCTATTCCGACGCCTGGAAGCGCCTGAGGCTGGGCGACTGACGGAAACCGGACTGCGGTTGGAACGGCGGGCCTCCGGGTCCGCCTTTTTTGTACGGGCTTCTGCCGGTCGAAACGGCCCCGGCCAGTGGGGGATCTAGCGGGGGAATTCAAGGACCACCCGGGTGCCGGCGATCCGTTCGATCCGTATCCTGCCTTTCAGCTGCATCGTGAGGCCCTGGACGAGCTGGAGGCCGAACCCCGTCGAGGTGTCGAAGTCGATCCCTTCCGGCATGCCTTTCCCGTCGTCCTCCACCACGATCGTGACGGTGTCCCCCCGGAGGCTTGCGGACACCAGGATCCTTCCCCCGTCCCGCCCGTCGAACGCGTACTTCAGGGTGTTGGTCAGGAGTTCGTTGATCAGGATGCCCAGGGGCTGGAGCGTGCGGGCTTTCAGGGTGAAGTCCTCGATCCGCTTTTCGATGCTCAGGGTGTGGACGTTCGGGAAGTTCGATGCGAGCTCGTCGATCAGGGCCGGAAGGTAGTCCGCCGCCGAAAGGTCCTGGACGCCGCCGGACCGGTAGAGCTTTTCGTAGATCACCATCATGCTCTGGATGCGGCTTCCCGCGTCCTTGAGGGCGGAGGCGGCCTCGGCGTCCCTCACCGCCGCGGCCTGCAGGGAGAGCAGACCGTGGATGGTGCTCATATTGTTCTTTATTCGATGGTGCACCTCCTTGAGTATCAGCTCCTTTTCCGCCAGGAGCTCGCGCACCTTCCGCTCCGCCTCCTTCCGCTCGGTGACGTCCCGCACGACGGTCACGACGTGGGGCTGTCCCCCTATAAGGAGGCGGCGCCCGGAGATCTGGCCCGTGAAGAGGGTCCCGTCCTTCCGCAGGAAGGAAGCTTCCATATGCCGTACAAGGCCGTTTCTCTCCAGTTCTGCGATGTACTCTTTCCGGTTCTCCAGGCTCGTCCAGAATCCGAGCTTCTCGACCGGTTTCCCGACAATCTCGTCGAAGGAGTATCCCGTGACGTCCAGGAACGCCTGGTTCACGTCTACGACGATACCGTCTCCGAGGCGTACGATCACTTCGGCGTCCGGGCTTATGTTGAAGACCATCTCCATCCTGTTCCGTTCCTCGATGTTCTCCCCGTTGAGCCGCTGGTTGAACATGAGAAGGAACCCGATGGTCCAGAGGATCCCCGCGACGATGGGGGTGAGCAGGAAGAACCCCCGGATCGTCCCTCCCTGGAGTTCCCGGTAGGACTCCAGGGGCGACATGAAGAGCAGCGAGACGGCCGCCGCCGTCTGGGCTAGCGCGTGGGCCAGGAAAACGGCCGCCGTGTAGAAAGCCGAGTGCCGGAAGGGACGCCCCCCGCGGAAATAGAGTGCCAGCGCCGTTGCCGCGGATATCCCGGCCGAGGAGACGAGAACCACGATCGAGCGCCCCGTGACGCCCGTATCGATGTACAGGAAACACACATAGGCGGCCAGAAAGATCCCGTAGAGGGCGACGGCGACGCTGCGGCTCCGCTTCAGGCCGAGGAAGCGCCGGATTCCCAGGTTGAGGAACACCTGTCCCAGAACGACCAGGGGATTGGCCAGGATGGAGACAATCCAGAGAAAGCGCTCGTCCGAGACGGTCATAAGGAGGAATCCGACGGCTTTGACGACCGTTCCCGCCAGCCACCAGCCGGGTCCCCTGTACGACCTGTTAAGCAGGAACTGGAAGATGAGAGCCGTCGACTGCGTCGCGAATACGACAGCCGCCAGGATCGTGGCGGTCGGGATATGCAGGCTCATAGGCGCCTCTTCGTTCCCTCGGATGTCTGTCTTTAAGTATCTGCGTTTTTCCCCTGCTTGCAATACTCGGCCGGCCTAGTCCCTCCTGCCTCTCCGGTACAAAACCTTTCGGATCCCGTCCGGCGACAGGCCGTACTCGTCGGCTAGCTCCTCGATGCGGCAGCCCGCGGCCTTTCGGGCGCGGATGGAGTCGTTGCGGCGGTCCAGGTTTTCCCGGGCGCCGTTCTTGATTCCCCAGCCCAGGCGGCGTTCCCGGGGCCGGGGGATGTAGACCAGGGAGCCCTGGACGTATTTCTGGATCTCCCGGACAAGATCGGGAGGCAGCAGCGTATCCGCGTTTATATAGGGCATGGTTTCCTCGTGGGATGGCTTTTGATACATCCGCGTGAGCCGAGGGAAGGATCGACGGTATCCCGGAGAGGCTCAGGCGGCGCCGACGGACGCTTCGGAGGAGAGTGCGGGCATCTGGGCTTTCTTGTTCATGGTTTGCCTCCTATACGAGGGAATGGACGGATCATGCCATAAAAGGCCGGGCCGGGTAAATGGACCGATCGATTATATCGATTCCGTCCCGCCCCGGGCGGGAATCTTCGGTTTGAATCGATCTTTAGCTTTACCCCGGGGATGAACGGAGCTATCGTCAGAATGCCGGCAAAAAAGCGATCCGTCCCCGGCCCGGACGGGAAGGAGGCACAAGGAATGAAGATGGCAAAACGGAGGGCGAAAGCCCTCTAAATCCGCCCCCGCGGTTCCCTGAAAAGGGCCGCGGGGTTTTCTTATTGCCCTGCGCCTTCCGGGTTTCCATCCTGCGTCGGTTGATTGGCGTCGTTACCAAGCAGGCATAACGGTACAGGGTCTCGACGGGTCGTCACTATCGCGTCTCGTTTCAATCCACGCGCCCGCGCGGGGCGCGACGTGGCGATATCCGGACATCAATTTCGTTGAGATAAAGTTTCAATCCACGCGCCCGCGCGGGGCGCGACGTAGCCGGTCCCGCCGGGGAAGCCCCGGATGGTTGTTTCAATCCACGCGCCCGCGCGGGGCGCGACCTTTCCCCATCGCTTAGCCGTTCCACGGGCATAGCAGTTTCAATCCACGCGCCCGCGCGGGGC
>CAYTYG010000107.1:1621-9660 GCA_964441515.1 uncultured Treponema sp. | reverse complement strand
TAGGACTTCCGTGATCTAGGCGCAGCTTGGTGCCGTCGTCCCGGAAGAGGAAGGCCTTGCTCCCCTCGTTCGCGATGAAGGCGAGCCCGCCGAGGTAGGGGAAGAACGCCGACAGATATGTGAACGGCCCGTACTTCTTGTCGCCGACCACCGCGAAACGCTCGGCCAGGCCGGCGACATAGGCGGCCACGCGGCCGTCGCGGGAGAAGGTCAGGCGGGAGATGAGAGCCTCGAACTCCGGTCCGGCCGCGCCGTCGATCTCGTACCAATATCTGTACTCGCTCCCCTTCTCCTTCTTGGTCACCCGCACCATCTCGAAGGCCCGATGCCCTTCGTCCATAAAGGCGTTAAGAACATCGACGCCCTCGGGGAAGGGCCCCGCGATCCGCTCCCCGAGGCTGTAAAGGTAGTCCTTGCCCTCGAGCCGCGCCATGAAGCAGGTATGCCCGGCGAACGGTGATTTCAATCTCCTCGCCTCGTCCCAGGGCCCGCCGATCTCCCGACCGTCGAGGAGGGCGTAGGCCTTCCCGCCCTTCCGGACCAGGGCCAAGGCGCTCTTCCCATCCTCGGTGGTGAACCAGGGCGCACCGAGGACTTCCTCGAAGGGCCCGGCGATTTCCCCGTTGAAGTCGAGGTACCAGGCCCCGCCCCTCTTGAAGGGAAAGACGAGGACGCTCCCGTCCTCCGAGACCGTCGCGTCCTTGGCCTTGTACCAATCCGGATCGAAGTCGAAGGGCCCCCGGATGCCGTTCCCGGTGAAGAGGTAGCTCTCCCGGGGGGAATCCTTGTCTATCGGCTTGCCGAGGTCCTTGACTTTGTTGTACTTAAGCAGCGCGACGCCGCTGTCTTCATCATAGCCGTACAGGTCTCCGATCCCCCAGATGCCCGCGTAGGGATCGGCTTTATCGGCGACGAGGCCGAGCTCGGCCATGGAGAGGGAGGCGAGGGAGGACTGCTCGAGCCGGCCCGAGGCGTCCAACCGGATGGGGCAGAGCCGCTTGGGCTTGTCCCGGCCGCTCGCGAGGAGCCAGTAGGTTTCCGGCTTGCCCGCGAAGCCGATCCCGTAGATATCCAGGTCCTTGTTGCCGGATATGAGATGGACGGAGGTGCCGAGGATGAAGGCTATGCCGTCCTTGACTTTGGCCAGGCAGGCGGGCAGGCGCGGCTCCCCCCGGCCGTACTTGAGGCTGCCGGACTTGAGCTCGAGGATGGCCCCCACGAGGGTGAGCTTGCGGCCGTCGTCGAGGATCAGGTCGCGCTCGCCGTCCGGCCTGCGGCATTCGTACAAGGCCGTCGGGTAGCTCGAGCGATGCTCCTTGATGTGGGAATAGGGGCCGAAGCGCTCGCCCTCGCTCCCGACGAGGAACTGGTCCTTCTTCCCGGAGAGCTCCACGCCGCGGGCGCGGACCCAGGGCGCGGCCGGCTCCAGGGGGAAGACCTTCGCATAGGGCCCGCGCCTTCCGCCCTCCTCCTGGATAAACCACTTTTCGCCCGAGGCGATGACGGCAGTATAGCCGCCGTCATCGCCCCACAAAGTGACGACCTCCTCCGCGCCGAAGGCGGCGAATGAAAACACCGCGGAGATGATTGCCGAAATAACTAATTTTTTTGCGCCCATCGCACATCCTCCAAACGCCTTGGTTGCTAAACGGAAAATGGTAAAACCGTTCCTATCCTTGATATTGACTCCGATGAATTGCCCTGGTTGACATCGGCAAGATTCATCTTATCTCGTCGGAACTTACCGTCAACTTTATAATCTCGGGAATAACCCGCCGCACCTGTATAATTCGGCATACTCCGCGGCGAGCGCCGCGTCTACCACAACACCATCCTGCCCCGGTCCGACTCGAAGCCCAGTTCCTTGAGGGCCGCCGCGTAGGGGCTCCGGGCCGCGCTCTCCCCGTTCACCGTCTCCACCGTCACCTTGCGCTCCGGGTTTACGGCGCGGGTGCGGGGTACCGCGAGGAACCCCAGGATCTCCCGAAGCTCGGGATCCTCCGCCTCCCCGGCCACCCTGAGCTCCCGCCCGTTCCGCAGGGCCGCGGCTTCCAGGCGGCCGCCCTTGTAGCAAAGCCGGTTTCCCGCCGCCCGGGGGGGCAGCGGATCCGCAAGACCTTCCACGTTCACCCCCGCCAGGCTGGCGGGGTCGCAGGCGTTCATCCAGACGACCCCGCCGGGGGTGCCGGGATTCCGGAACCGCTCGTAGGCCTCGGGAGTCAGGAATTGGAGGCCCCCCAGGCCCGAGAAGAAGCGGCCCGCCAGGAGCTCCCCGGCCAGCTCCATCCTGCGCATCGCGGGGAGGAGCCGACCCCAGGAAAACGCCGGCAGCTCCCGCTCCAGCAAGGGGCGGCCCAGGACGCCCCACCGGCGGCCCAGGACGCGCACCCGCTCCCGGTCCAGCTCCTCCCGGTCCAGGGGATCCAGGTCGCCCTCCGCGGCCAGGGAGAACCAGCGGCCCCGCACGGGGGGCCCGCCCCTCCAGCGCTCCCGGATGGCCCGGGGTATCCGGGTCCTTTTGCCGAACGCGGCCGGCTCCCCGGGGGGGGCGTCCTCCTCGGATATACGGCCGAAGCCCGCCGCCAGTCCTGAGCGCAGGGAATCCCAGGAGTCCGAGGACACGAGCCCCTTCCAGGCCTCCGCCCAGAGCGCCCGGACGCACTCCCGGGCCGGGAGGCCGGAGGCGTCCCGTATACCCCAGAAATCCAGGAGCCCCTCCCCCAGGAGGGCCGATCCGGCGGAACGCTCCGGAAGGGCCAGGTCCAGATCCTCCGGGGGGCAGAGGCCGACCGCCTCCTTCCCGGCCCCGAACCAGAGGCAGAGCCCGTCGGCGAAGGCGGAATCCAGGCGCTCGGGCCGGTAGCCGGGCACGCGGGCGGGCAGGATCTCCGTCTCCCAGAGCCGAACGGGAGCCGCCCAGCCCAGGAGGTTCGCCCAGGGTTTGAACTCGCCGCTTCCTCCCAGCCCCTGGATTCCGGCCAGGAAGGGTGCCAGATCCGAGGCGGGCCTCTCCTCCGCCTCGGGCCGCGCGGCCCTGCGGGTCCTTCGGAGGAGCAGCTCCAGGTTGGAGGCATCGCAGTAGAGGTTGTCCCCGGCTTCCCCTGAGGACAAGCGCACCCCGTCCGCCGCGGCCCCCGACTCGACCAGGGCCCGCAGGGCCTCCTCTGCCCGGGAAACCGGGACGCCGAAGGCCTCCGAAACCCGCTCCGCCCCGAGGGGGCCCTCGTACCGCAGCCACTCGCCCAGGAGGGAAAGGGGATCCTCCCCCAGGGCTTTCCGACGCTCCTCGTGGACCACCCGGAAGCCCCTCTCCCCGCTCTTTCCCAGAAGGGCGATCCTTGCCCCGAGGGTCGGGTCCGCGTCGAGGGCGGCCCGGGCGGCCTTGCCGAGGAAGGGAAAAAGGTTTTCCCACTCGTCCCCGGGCAGGAGGACCCTCTCCTTGACCCACTCCGCCAGGGCCGGCCCGTCCTCGGGGGCCCAACCCGCCCTCTCCCGGCGTAACCGGGCCGCGAAGTCCGAGACGATCTCGGCGGGAAGCGCGGGGCGAAGGCGAGCGGAGGCCAGGGCGTCCTCTATGGCCCGGTCCGAGAGGGAGGCGCCCCGCCTGCCCTCGGACCCGTCGCCTTCGTAGAGGAAACGGTTGGTCTCCTGCCAGACCGCCGCCCGGGCGAAGGGGCTGGGGGCGGAGGAGCGGAAGGGCTCCACCCGGACGCCGCCCCGGGCTATCCCGGAGCAGAGGCGGGAAAGCTCGTCCATGTCGAAATAATCGACCAGGCAGGTGCGCCAGGCCTCGGCAATGACGGGAAAGTCGCCGAAGGGGCTCACGGCGTCGAAGAGGCGCTTGGCCCGGAGGCGGGTGACCCAGAGGGGGGTGCGCTTCCCGAATCCCGCCCGGGGAAGGAGCAAGGCTCGACCCGCGGCCTCCCGGAAGGCGGCGCCGAAGATCCCGGACCCCTCCAGGCGGCTCCGGACCCGGGCCTCCAGGTTCCGTCCGTCGCCCAGGCGGGAAAGCGCGGCCGGTACGGCCCGGCCGGGGTCCAGGTTCTCCGCCGGGGGAAAGACGAGAAGCACGAAGTCGTCGTCCGCGACGGCCTCCATCCGCAGCCCCGTCTCCTCCTCCAGCTCCGCGGCCAAAGCCAGGGCCAGGGGCTGGTTCACCGCCCCGCCCCTTAGGGTGTGCAGCACCACGGTTACGGCGTCCCCCCGGAGGCCGGATTCTGCGCATATCTCCAGGGGAACCACGCCCTGTCCCGGGAGGGGAACCCCGTTCTGGACCTCCCTCTGGGCGTCCAGGAACCGGGCCAGGGCGGTCCGGGCTTCCTCCGAAAACCCCAAGCCCGCGAGCCGGGCCTCGGGATCCCCGGAGGAGCCCCAGGAGTCCGTGAGCTCCAGGGTCCTGCGGACGACCACGGGGCTGCGGTACTGGGTCTCCGCCTTCCAGAAGGGGACGAAATCCGCGGGCCTGCCCAGGGGCGCCACCTCCACGGCCTCGGGCCCCAGGGCCGTGATCCTCCAGGAGCGGGTCCCGAAGGAAAAAGCGTCCCCCACCCGGCGCTCCCAGACGAATTCCTCGTCCAGCTCGCCGATGCGGGTGCCGTCGGCCAGGCGCAGGGAGTAGACTCCCCGGTCGGGTATGGAGCCCCCGGAGGAATAGAGGAGCTGCAGCGTCCCCTCCGCGGCGCTCAAAGCGCCGGAGATCCGGTCGAACCGGAGCCGGGGCTTAAGGTCCCGAAGGCGGGCGGAGCCGTACCTCCCGGCCAGCATCTCCACCACGAGGTCGTAGGACCTCCGGGGAAGGGTATGGAAGGGCGGGAAACACAGGATGTCCTCGTACAGGGCGTCCACGTTTCGGGTTTCCAGGGCGCAGAGGGCCAGCAGGGTCTGGGCCAGGATGTCCAGGGGGTTCTCCACCGGGCGTAGGCTCTCGATTTCCCGGTCCCGCACCGCCTGCGCCAGGGCCGCGGAGCGCAGGAGGTCCATCCCGTGGAAGGGGAAGACCGTCCCCCGGCTGGTGCGCCCCACCCCGTGCCCGGAACGGCCTATCCTCTGCAGGGCCGGGGCCACGGCCCCGGGGGTGCCCGCCAGGACCACCTCGTCCACCGCCCCGATGTCGATGCCCAGCTCCAGGGATCCCGTGGCCACCACGCAGGGAAGCTCCCCGTCCCGGAGGCGCTCCTCCACCAGGCGCCGCACCTCCCGGGAGAGGGAGCCGTGGTGGGCGTAGGCCGTGCCCGCCCCGGCCCTCTCGTTCAGGAGGAAAGCCACGCGCTCCGCCCTGCGCCGGGAGTCCGTGAAGACCAGGGTGGAGCGGTTGCGCCGCGTCCTTTCCGCAAGAGCCCGGACCAGGGCGCCGTAACGCGCGGTGTCCAGGACCTTCCTCTCGGCTCCCGGGCCCGGGATATCCCCGGGCGGACTCGGAAACTCCACCGATAGCTCGATCCGCTTCTCCGCGGGCGGGTCCACGACTTCCACCGGCCGCTTCTCGTACCTTGCCGGCCCGCCCTGCCCCTCCCCGGGGACCCTGCGCCAGCCTCCCACGAACTCCGCCGCCGCCTCGGGCGGCCGCACGGTGGCGGAGAGGGCCACCCGCTGGAATTCCCCGGCCAGGAGGGACAAAGCCCCCGCCTGGCAGGCCAGGAAGGCCCCCCGCTTGGAGTCCAGGACCGCGTGGACCTCGTCCAGGATCACCAGCCGGACCCCGGCCAACAGGGGCCGGGCCCGGGGGCTGGCCAAGAGGAGCGCCAGACTCTCCGGGGTCGTGGCCAGGATGGAGGGGGGGCGGGAAAGAAAGCGTCGGCGGTCCGAGGCGGGGGTGTCCCCGGACCGGGTCTCCACCCGGACCTCCGGAAAGGGCTCCCCGGACTTCCCGAACCAGGACCGCAGGGAATCCAGGGGCTCCCGTAGGTTCAACCGAATGTCCTCGTTCAGGGCCTTGAGGGGGGAGACATAGAGCACCGAAAGGCTCCGGGGGTCGAATTCTCCCAGGATAAAGCGGGACAGGGCGTCCAGGAAGGCCGCCAGGGTCTTTCCGTTTCCCGTGGGCGCCAGGGCCAGGACATGGCGGCCCTCCGCGATGCGGGGCCAGGCGGCGGCCTGCACGGCGGTGGGTTCCCCGTAGGTCGCCAGGAACCAGGGCCCGATCCGGGGATGGAAGGAGGGCGGGAAGGGATTTTCCATAGCCCCATGGTACACGGGCGGGAAAGCGCCTTCAAGATCTCCCGGGCTCCGGGCTTCCGGGGGCTACAGGGAGGACCGGATGCGAACCAGCGCCGCCCGGGACTTCAGTATGCGGGCGTACTCCTCCAGGAGGGAATCCGGGGAGGGGGGCTCCTTCCTCCAGCGCGGATCCAGGACGACACGGGGACGGAAACCCTGGAGCACTACGATGTCCTCGGGCTCCAGGATCTCGGCTATCCCGCGGATCTCCTTCTCGTCCACGACGCCGGGGGCGCAGGTTATACGGAGCTCGTAGGGAACCTTGAGGCCCCGCACGATTCGCAGGGACTCCAGGAGCCTTTCCCCCGCGTCCGGAACCTCGGGGGCCACGCGGCCGTAGGATTCCGGGGAGGCCTTAACGTCCAGGGCGATGAAGTCCGCCCCCGCCGCGGCTATGCGCTCCGGAAACGAGCCGTTCGTGTCGAGCTTGACCAGGAAGCCCCGTTCGCGGACCTCGGCCGCCAGGTCGGGAAGGCTTTCGTGCAGGAGAGGCTCCCCGCCGGACAGGACTACCCCGGAGAGGACCCTCCGGCGGGAGTCCAGGAAGGCGAGGACCTCCTCCAGGGAAAGCATATCCTCCGGGAAGGGAGGGCGTACCAGGGACGGGTTGTGGCAGTAGGGACAGAGAAAATTGCACCCGGGAAGGAAGAGTACCGCGGAAACCTTTCCGGGATAGTCGATGAGGCTCGTTTTCTGGACGGCCATCCGCGCGGGCAGGGTCTTGACCGCCGCTCCGAATGCGTTCACGGGAGCGCTCAGCGGGCGGCCGCCGCCACGGGTTCCAGGAAGGTCCGGAGTTCGGTCACCGTGAATGCCCGATAGAGCTCCCTCCCCTCCCCGTCCAGGAGTACCGTCGTGGGGGAAGCGAGTATCCCGAGCCCGCGTGCCAGCTCGAATCCCTCCGGGGTGTCCACGTCGTACTCGGAGCCGACCAAGCCGCTCCGACCGAGGTACTCCTTGACCGCCGGGCAGTTGGGACAGGTCTTCCGGGTGAAGAGCCGGTAGGAGGAGGGGCGGACGGAAACGTCCGGGACCAGGGACTCCGGCCGAACCTCGCAGGCCGGTTCCTCCGCAGCGGCGCCCTGCAGGGCACAGGGGAGGTCCGAGGGCATCCGGAAGGTCGCGCGGTGCGCGAACTCGTCCCGCTTCCCGGCGTTCCAGTTCTTCACGGAGCGGTAGTATCCCACGATGCGGCTGTAGACCTCCGTGGGCGTCCCCTGAACGGATGCCAATTCCGCCTTCAGGGCCGCAAGCCTCTTTTCCTTCGTTCCAGCGTCCATGTTTCCCTCCCGTTTTATATGAGCCGACTGTTTACCGTCGGCGGAAATCAAAAAAACCGTCCGTAAGCCGTCAGGCCTGCGAGATCTCCCGCTCCAGGGCTTGAATCTCCTCCCGGAGGCGGGCTTCCTTCTCGGCCTTGCACTTGGGACAGGCGAAATGCTTGCCCGAGAGGTAGCCGTGGACGGGACAGATCGAGAAGGTCGGAGAGATCGTGAAGTACGGGATGCGGTACGTGCCCGCCACGGCCTTCACGAGGTCCCGCACCGCCCTCCAATCCTCCACCGCCTCCCCCAGGAAAATATGGAAGACCGTGCCCCCGGTGTACTGGACCTGGAGCTCCTCCTGGTGGTCCAGGGCGTCGAAAATATCCTCCGTATACCCGACGGGGAGCTGGGAGGAGTTCGTATAGTAGGGCTCCGTCTCCCCGGCCGTGATGATCTGGGGATAATGCTCCTTGTCGTGCTTGGCCAGGCGGTACGATGTGCTCTCCGCGGGCGTCGCCTCCAGGTTGAAGAGCTCCCCGGAATCCTCCTGGAAATCCT
>CAYTYG010000107.1:0-1611 GCA_964441515.1 uncultured Treponema sp. | reverse complement strand
CTGAAGACGCTTGCGCATGTGGCCCAGGACCTCCAGGGAAAAGGCCTTTCCCTCCGGGGTCTCGATGCCCTTGCCCAGGAAGTTGAGGCAGCACTCGTTCATTCCCACCAGCCCGATGGTGGAAAAGTGGTTGTCGAAGCCCTTGAGGTAGCGACGCGTATAGGGAAAGAGCCCGGCTTCCAGAAGGCGCGTGCAGACCTTGCGCTTGATCCGGAGGCTCTGGGCGGCCAGGTCCAGGAGCCGGTCCAGGCGGCGGTAGAACTCCGAGCGGGAATCCGCCACGTATCCGATCCGGGGAAGATTCAGGGTAACCACCCCGATGGACCCCGTCAACTCGTCGCTGCCGAACAGGCCTCCTCCCCTCTTCCGGAGCTCCCGCTTGTCCAGCTGGAGTCGGCAGCACATGGAGCGGACGTCCCCGGGATCCAGGTCCGAGTTGACGAAGTTCTGGAAATAGGGCGTCCCGTACTTGGCTGTCATCTCGAAGAGCCTGCGGGCGTTGGAGGTGTCCCAGTTGAAGTCCCGGGTCACGTTGTAGGTGGGAATGGGGTACTGGAACCCCCTGCCCTCCGAATCGCCCTCCAATAGCAGGTCGATGAAGACCTTGTTGATCAAGTCCATCTCGGCCTGGCAGTCCCCGTAGGTGAAATCCTGTTCCCGCCCCCCCACCACGGCGGGAAGGTCCTTGAGGTCCGCGGGAACCGTCCAGTCCAGGGTGATATTGGTGAAGGGGGCCTGGCTGCCCCAGCGGCTGGGCGTGTTGACGCCGAAGAGGAAGCTCTGGACGCACTGCTTCACCTCGACCTCGGGCAGGGAATCGGCCTTCACGAAGGGCGCCAGGTAGGTGTCGAAGGAGGAGAGGGCCTGGGCCCCGGCCCACTCGTTCTGGAGCACCCCCAGGAAGTTGACCATCTGCTGCACCAGGGTGGAAAGGTGGCGGGCGGGGGTGGAGGATATCTTGTCCGGGACGCCCCCGAAGCCCTCCTTAATCAGGGCGCGGAGGGACCACCCCGCGCAGTATCCCGAGAACATGGAGAGGTCGTGGATGTGGAAATCCGCCTGCCGGTGGGCCTGGGCTATCTCCTCGGGATAGATATTCTTGAGCCAGTAGTTCGCCGTGATGGAGCCGGAATTGTGCAGGATGAGTCCGCCCAGGGAATAGTTGACGTTGGCGTTCTCCTTGACCCGCCAGTCCGCCTGCGCCAGGTACCCGTCCATGGTGGAGTTGATGTCCAGCATGAGGGTCTTGGTGTCCCTCAAGACCTCGTGCCGGGCCCTGTAGAGGATATAGGCCTTGGCCACCTCCACTTGCTTGGCCTCGATCAGGACCGTCTCCACGACGTCCTGGATCTCCTCGATGGCGGGGATGGAGTTCTTGTGCCGGCCGGCCAGGAGGAGCTTCATGCGGCTCTCCACCTCCAGGGAAAGCCGTTCCACCGTTTCGCGCTCCGCCACCCCGGACACGGCCCGAAACGCCTTTCCGATAGCCTCCGAGATCTTCTGCCTATCGTATCGCTCGATCTGCCCCGAGCGCTTGACTACGTATCGCACGAAGCCACCGCTGTCTTCTCCACCCGCGGAGCCCAGGAAGCTCCGCCACTCCGGGAAGAC
>CAYTYG010000106.1:0-9668 GCA_964441515.1 uncultured Treponema sp. | reverse complement strand
CGCCTCCGCGCGCCCGGCGACGAGGGCGCGGAGAGCCTCCTCGAATTCCGCCGGAGTCCTGCCGCCCAGGGGATCCCGGGTGTTCCAGAGGATGACCGGATCGTCCGAGGCCATGTCAGTCCCCGCCCGCCGCTTCCCCGCGCGCTCGTTCCAGGAAAGCCTGGGCGAACCCGAGGGCCTCCCGGGCCTGGTCCTCGTCGAAGTACTCGAAGGGGGCCCCTTCCGCGAAGGCGTCCCGGGCCCAGAGAAAATCGTTTTCCGCCTGCCGGAGCCCGTCTCCCGACCTGTTCGCCATGCGTCCGCCTCCGGCTGTATCCTAGGGGACGCCCGGGCGGCCGTCAAGGGATACGGCTCCGGCAACCTTCGAGGGAAACGAAAAAGCCGCCCCGAAGGGCGGCTTGTAAGAACCAGATTTTCCGGGGTAGCGAATCCGTGCCTAGAAGTCGACCCGAACGCTGATGGGCAGGGAGAATCCTACACCTTCTGTGTACATGGGTACGATGGCCAGATAGCCTGCTCCCGCTTTCACGCGGCATTCAACTCCAAACATATACTCGCCGCCAATCAGGCCCATGTTCTGGTCGTACGCCAAGAGCGCTATGAAATCGAAGGCCTCGCTAACGTTGTACAGGAAGGAAGCCTCTGCATAGAACTCGCTTTCCGTCACACTGAACATAGGGGCGACATCGACGGTGAAGGCGTCCGTGGAGTAGTTCACGATCGCGTATATCTTGTGGTCAAAGTCCGTAAGGCCCATATACCCCAAGGTGGCGGCGAGGTTCTCCACTCCCGTGTAGGTGAAGGAACCGAAAAGGTAAGAACCGACACCGATCTCCTCTCCGAAGGAAGCGATCGCCTTGATATCCCCTACTCCCTCGATGGAATAAAGGAAACCGAGGTTGAAGTCCTCCAAACCCAGATCCGCGGTGGCGCCGTCCGGTGCGAACGCAACGCCGAAGGACATGCCGTCGGCGGGCTTTACCTGGACGCTCACCCCGTTTTCGTAGGCAAATCCCGCGTTGAAATTTGTATAGTCCAACGCATACGCCCAGTTTTCAACATTGCCGAGATACCAGTCCGAAATACCGGAGCAGACATCGTAATCCCATATAAATAATCTACCCGCGTCTACCTGGATTAGGCCATCTGCGAAGAGGAGCCTGCCGTAAAGGTACTTGATTGGGTTGGTTTCCCAAGCGATATCCCCGCCGGTTGCGGCACCGGTGGTATTCTGGATTCGGGCGCCGAACATTGCGTTCCCGCCCTCGGACGTCCAACCTAGATTCAGGCGGAGCCTAGCATAGAAACCGGCGTCACCCTCTTCATTGATGGATGATTCGGCATACACATACCCGTTCACCGTCGCCTGGGCGAAGGCGGCGCCGGCCAGCACCGTGAGGGCGAGGAAAAGAACGAAAATCTTCTTCATATAACTTTCCTCCTTTAAAGCCTGCGGGGGCTGGAGCCTAGGGTCCGGCGTTCCCCGTCGCTTTTGGGCAGTATAGACCCCGCAAAATGAGGTGTCAAGAAAATCCAAGGAGTTCCAAGTATCCCAGCATCCCCGGGAACCGCGGCCCACGGCCCTATTTCCGATAGCGGGCAGGAGCTCAGGGCGCCTTTTCCTCCGGCGGGGCGCCGAAGATCCCGGCTTCCGGGGGGGCCGGGGCAGGTTCCTGCCGGGCGAAGATCCCCGTGGACTTACGGCCGGGCTCCGGGATCTCCACCCGCAGGGGCACCACCCCGGTGTCCCCGTTGGAGGCCCGGAGGAAGAGGGACAGCACCGCCGTCCCGGACTTGGGGAAGTTGTGCAGGAAGACGAGGTACCCCGAAGCGGGGGCGCCGGGCCGGGCCAGAAGGTTCCCGGGCAGGGCCTTCCGGGTCTTCTGCTCCATCTCCACGATCTGGGAGGTGCCGGCTATGTAGGCCATCCAGGCCTCTTGGAGCCCCCGGGCGTCCAGGGCGCGGGCTTTTGCGGGGGAGAGGAAGCCGCCCCGGAAGTCCTCGAAGGCCAGCTCGGTCTGCCGGGTCACCAGCTCCACCCGGTACTCCGGGCTCTCTATGGTAACCTCGAAGACGTAGAGGCGCTGCTGGGAGACGAGGCTGGGGTAGTCCACCATGGGGTTCAGGACGCTGGAGGGGCTTCCGAAGCGCTTGACCAGGTCCGACCGGGCCGCGGGGCGCACCTGGATGCTGATCCCGGACACCTCGTGGGTCGTCCAGGGCTGGGGCGGAAGGCCCGCGGAGGCGCAGGAGGAAAGGAGGGCCGCCAGGGCCAGGGCGAACGTAAATACTCCGGAGGCCGCGGGGCCGCTTTTTGGTTTTCTCTTCATGCCCCCAGCCTACCCCGGGCGGGCGGAACGGGGCAAGGCCCGGGCGAGCAGGGTTAGGAAAACGAAAAGGCCCGGGCTTTCGCCCGGGCCTCGATAATCACTCGCTATACCGCGAAGGGTCCCTTAGAACGTGACCCGCCAGGCGATATAGAACCCGCCGCCCAAGATGCCGGCGCGGCCGGTGCTGTCGTCCTCGGTCACGCCGATCAGGTTGTTCTGATCGGTATCGATCACGTAGCCGACGAAAACCTTGTGGGTCCCGAGGGTTACCTTCACGCCGAGGTCGATGGCCTCGAGGAATTCTTCGACAAGGTCGAAATCGCCGGTGATCGGGTCCGTAAAGATGTTCGCGTAGATCTGGAGCATCTCCGCCACGTCGTACTTCACCTGAAGATCCAGGGCGTTGATGAACTCCTCGTTCTCCATGTTCGTGTTACCGAACTCGACGGCCGCGGTGAGGCCCATACCGGTGAACTTCACGCCGAGGTCCCACTGATTGTACTCTTCTTCCAAGTTGGCCAAGAAGGAGCCGGGGATGGCCAGGGTCATTCCGTCGCCGACGGCGAAGGAGTAGGCGGCCTCTACCTTGAAGTAGCTGTAGTCCTCTATTCCATCGGTATCCGCAGTATCTTTACCACCGCTGTAGGACAGCGCGGCGCTGAGCCCCTCGACGACGGGCCCGAGCATGAATCCGAACTTGTAGGCGATCTCGTCCGGGTTCGGGAAACCAACGTAGGTCTTGATGGTCCCGAAGTCCCCGATCCCGATATCCAGGGCCAGGGCCGCTACTTCCTGCCCGATTTTGAAGGTCTCGACCGCCCGGGTCCTGTGCTGGGTGGTGGCCACCTGGAAGTTGGAGATCCAGTATTCGAAAAGACCGCCGGTCAGCTTGATGGCCACGCCGTCCAACCCGAGGGCGCCGGAGACGTCCGTCACGGCGTAGACCTGATTGAACGCAAGGAAACCGTTAGCAAAGGTGTCATCCCGGAGGTCCAGGTTGACCGTCGTGAACTCGCCCACGGGGATGGCGACGCCGATCCGCACGCGGCCCATGTTGGACGAGGACGCGGCGTCCTCGAATTTGTAGATGGCGCTGAGATCGCCGGTGACCGTCGGCTGGGCCATGACGCCCACCGCGCAGAGAGACAGAACCATTGCGAGCGCAATAAACTTCTTCATCTGCTCTTCTCCTTTATCCTGTTTAACCTAACCAAATTAGGTTTGAGCTACCAAATTTGTACCGCAGCAATGTTTTAATGTCAAGGGAAATAGTTACATAAAAAAAACGGGAAAGCAAGCAGTTTTCAAAAAAAACGCGATATGGTCGTTTCCCCCGAGCCGTCCGGCCCCGGGAAGTCCCAATGCGGAATCGTAGTCAATATATCTATAAACAGAAACGACTTGCGCCCGGGGACCGCCGCGGCGACGCGCCGCGGGCGCCGAGCCTTCTCCCCGTCCGCCGCGGGGACCGGGAGAAATGCATGGAAAAAAACTCGAAAAAAACTTCGTCAAAAATCGGTTAACCCGCGGATTTTCCAGATATTTCAAGCGGGCGGGACCCGGGAGGCCGGGGCCCTCCGCGCTCTCGTTGCGCCCCCGGCCTCCATCTGCTATCCTTCCGTTAATATGGGAACGGCCATGGTCATCGGGATCTGCGGGGGCTCCGGGGCGGGCAAGACCACCATAGTGCGGAAGATCTCCGAGGTGGTCTCGGACTTCGTCTTCATCCCCCAGGACAACTACTACAAGTCCGCGGAGCACGTCTCCAACTCCAACATCACGGCCTTCAACTTCGACCACCCCGAGGCCTTCGACAACGAGCTCCTTTCCGCCCACCTTTCGGAGCTCAAGTCCATGCGGGGCATAGAGATGCCCACCTACGACTTCGTCCGGAACCGCCGGGCCCCGGAGACGGTTCAGGTGGCGCCCCGGCGCCTGGTGATCTTCGAGGGCATCATGATCTTCACGGACCGCAGGATACGGGACCTCATAGACCTCAAGATCTACGTGGACACCCCGGACGACATTCGGTTCATCCGCCGCCTCACCCGGGACATCCAGGAGCGGGGCCGCACGGTGGACTCGGTCGTGGAGCAGTACATGAACGTGGTCCGGCCCGGGCACTTCCAGTTCGTCGAGCCCACCAAGCAGTTCGCGGACATCATCATCCCCGAGGGGGGCTCCAACGAGAACGCCCTGAACGTCCTTCTTTCCTTTATACGGTCCGTCGTGGAGCCGGAGGAAAATCGGTAATTCGCGGAATGTGATTCCCTGAAATTGACATATTTCGGGGATTGGTATACCTTGTAATCATGCTGCCTCGCTTTCTGGACAACATCGCGGACTTTCTTAAGCCCGGAAAGGTCCTGGTTCTGTACGGGGCCCGCCAGGTAGGAAAGACCACCCTCGTAAAGAAGGTCCTGGAGGGGCTGGCCTGCCGATGGAGGCTGGAATCGGGGGACAACATCCTGGTCCACGAAGCCCTCTCCGGCCTGGACTTCCGGAAGGTGCTGGGATTCGCGGAGTCTCTCGATCTCCTTGTCCTCGACGAGGCCCAGCGGATACCGAATATAGGCCGGGCCCTCAAGATCCTGGCGGACCAGGCTCCCGGCCTCCGGATCCTCGCCACGGGCTCCTCTTCCTTTGAATTGGCCGGGCAGATAGGCGAGCCGCTGACCGGGAGGAAACGCACGCTCACCCTCTACCCCTTGTCCCTGCTCGAACTCTCGCGGGAGCGCTCCACCTACGAACTGACCCGGAGCATGGACGACTTCCTTGTATACGGGATGTACCCGGCCGTGCTCACCGCCCAATCCCGGGAGGAAAAGCGTCGGATCCTGGAGGAATTGGTGGGGTCCTATCTTCTCAAGGATATCCTGGAGCTGGACCGCGTGAAATCGTCCAAGGTTCTCCTGGATTTGCTGCGCATGCTCGCGTACCAGACGGGTTCGGAGGTCAGCCCGACGGAGCTGGGGCAGAAGCTCGGCCTGGACGGAAAGACCGTGGCCAGGTACCTGGACCTCCTGGAGAAAGGCTTCGTGCTGTTCTCCCTGCGCGGCTACAGCGGGAATCTCCGCAAGGAAATCGTGCGGAAGGGAAAGTACTATTTTTACGATACGGGAATTCGGAACGCCTTGATTTCCAACTACAACCCGCCGGAATCGCGAAACGACACGGGAGCCCTGTGGGAAAACTTCATGATGATCGAGCGCCTCAAGAGCCGGGCCTACCGGGAAGTGCCGGGCAATCCGTATTTTTGGCGCACCTGGGACCAGGAGGAGATCGACCTGGTGGAGGAACGGGAGGGGCGCCTTTGGGCCTATGAATTCAAGTGGAAAGCCCAGGACGCCCGGCCTCCGAAAAGCTTTTCCGAGGCCTACCCGGGTTCGGAGTTCCGGGTGATCGGCCGGGACAACTGGGCGGAGTCGTTCCTGCTCTCCTGAGGCGCCCGGGCCCGCCGGGGAAGGGCCCCGGCCTACCGCTTCCCCGCGTCGTAAATCTCCCCGGAGGCCTTGGGGCCCACGGACTTGCCCGCGAAGACCACGAGGGCCACGATGGTCAGGATGTAGGGGAGCATGTAGAAGAACTCCAGGGGCAGGCCCGCCAGGAACTTGATGTCGTTGGCGTACAGGGACAGGGTCTGGGAGAACCCGAAGAAGAGCCCCGCCCCCAGGACCCCCCAGGGGTTCCACTTCCCGAAGATGAGGGAGGCCAGGGCTATAAAGCCCACGCCGTGCACGCTGGTCACGGTGTACTGGATATCCTGGGTCAGGACCATGGTGCCCCCGGCCAGCCCGGCCAGGCCCCCGGAGGTGAGGACGCCGACATAGCGCAGGGCGTAGACGTTGATGCCCATGGAGGCGGCGGCCTGGGGGTGCTCCCCGCAGGCGCGCAGGCGCAGGCCCAGGGGGGTCTTGTAGACCACGAACCAGGTGAGAACCACCAGGACCAGGGCCACGTAGAAGGTGGGGTAGATCTCCTCGAAGAGGATGTCCCCCAGGAAGGGTATCCGGGAAAGGCCGGGCACCGTTATCTTCCTGAGCCCGCTGGAAAAGGTCCGGGTCCGCTGCTGGTTGAAGAAGACCTGGCAGAGGTAGACCGTGAGCCCGGTGGCCAGAATGTTGAGGGCCGTCCCGGAGACGGTCTGGTCCGCCATGAGGTTCACGCTGGCGAAGGCGTGCAGGGAGGCGAAGGCTATCCCCGAGAGGATGCCCAAAAGGAGCCCCAGCCAGGGCGCCAGGGGGGTCACCGGCTCCAGGACCACGGTCAGGGCCGCGGCCGCGAAGGCCCCCACCATCATGATGCCCTCCAGGGCTATGTTCACGACGCCGCTCCGCTCGCTGAAGAGCCCCCCCAGGGCGGCCAGGATGATGGGAGCTGCGAACATGAAGGCTATGGGGATCATGTCCAGGAGTATGGAGAAGCTCATGACAGCGCCTCCCCCCGCCTTCCCCGGCGCGGAAGCGAAAGGCGCCCCAGAAGCGCGTTGAGCCCGTATTTCATGGCCACGAAAAGGACTATGGAGGCCTGGATGATGCCCGCTATCTCCTTGGGTATGCCCCCGGACTGCATCAGGGGCTGGGCCGCCTTCAGCATGCCGAACAGGAGCCCCGCCAGAAGTATCCCGACGGCCTCGTTGCCCCCCACAAGGGTCACGGCTATGCCGTCGAAGCCGTAGCCCTCCGCCGCGGAGATGGCCCGGCCGAAGCTGAAGGTTCCCGTGGTGATCACGGCCCCCGCCAGCCCTGCGAAGGCCCCGGCTATCACCATGGACAGGACGACGTTGCGCTCCACCTTCATGCCGGCGTAGCGGGCGGCCTCCTTGTTGAATCCCGTGGCCCGCAGGGAGTACCCGAAGGTCGTCTTGTTGATGACGAACCAGTAGACCGCTATGGCCAGGAGCACCGGGATGAAGCCCCAGTTGAGCCGGGACCCGCTGGTGATCCCCTCCAGGAAGGGGCTTTTTAGGAGGGCGCTGGTCGGGAAGGGGAGCGTCTTGACCCGGTCCACGCTCCCGAAGACGTGCAGGATCATGTAGTTGTTGAAGTGCAGGGCCGTGTGGTTCAGCATGATGGTCACCACCACCTCGTGGATGTTGAACCTCGTCTTCAAAAAGCCGGGTATGGCCCCCCAGAGCGCCCCGGCCGCCATGGCGGCCAGGATCACCAGGGGCAGGTGGATGAACTTCGGCGCCTGGATCAAGAGGGCCGCGGCGGTGGCGGCCACGGAGCCCATCATCAGCTGGCCCTCGGCGCCTATGTTGAAAAGGCCCGTCCGGAAGGCGAAGCCCACGGACAGGCCCGTAAGCATGATGGGGAAGGACTGGAGCAGGAACTCCCCGATGTACCGGGGGTTGAAGTCCATCCGCTCGAAATTGAGGCCCGTGAAGGCCTGGAACATGGCGGCCACCATGTGGAGGGGGTTCTTGCCCGTTATCACGATGATGGCCGCACCCAGAAGAAAGCCCAGGAGTATGGCCACCAGGGACAGGCGGAGCGTCTCGTTCTTCCGTTTCATGGCCTACACCGCCTTCCGGAGGGACCCCGACATCATGAGGCCCAGCTCGTTCTCGTCCGTTTCCTTGGCGTCCACGACGCCCACGATCTCCCCGCCGTAGATCACGGCGATGCGGTCCGAGAGGTCCAGGATCTCGTCCAGCTCCAGGGACACCAGGAGTATGCCCTTGCCCTTGTCCCGCTCCTCCACGATGCGCTTGTGGATGTACTCTATGGCGCCCACGTCCAGGCCACGGGTGGGCTGGGCCACCACGAAGGCCTCCGGGGACCGGTCTATCTCCCGGGCCACGATGGCCTTCTGCTGGTTGCCCCCGGACAGGCTGCGGGTGGGCGTGGCGGAGCCTTCCCCGCTCCGCACGTCGAACTCCTCGATGAGCTTGTCCGAGTGCTCCCGGATTGCCCGGAAGTCCAGGATGCCGTACCGGGAGTAGGGCTCCCGTCCGTAGTCGTGGATCACCAGGTTCTCGTCCAGCCGGAAGTCCAGCACCAGGCCGTGCTTGTGGCGGTCCTCGGGGATGTGCCCCAGGCCGGAGTCCAGCCTCCGCTTTATCGTCGTTCGGGCCAGGTCCCGGTCCTTAAGGAGGATGCGCCCGCTCTCGATCTTCGCAAGCCCGGTGATGGCCTGCACCAGCTCGGTCTGGCCGTTCCCGTCTATCCCGCAGAGCCCCAGGATCTCCCCCCGGCGCACCTGGAGCGACAGGTGCTTCACCCCCAGGACGCCCTTGGCGTTCCTCACGCAGAGGTCCTCTATGGATAGGACCGTCTCCCCCGGCGCGGCGGGGCCCTTGTCCACGGTGAAGCTCACCTCCCGGCCCACCATCATCTCGGCCATCCGGGCTTCGTCCGTGTCCGCCACCTTTACGGTGCCTATTTTTTTCCCGCGTCGAAGCACCGTGCAGGTGTCCGCCACGGCCTTGATCTCCTTGAGTTTGTGCGTGATGAGGAGGATGGTCTTGCCCTCCTGGATGAGCCTGCGCAGGATCCCCATAAGCTCCGTAATCTCCTGGGGGGTCAGGACCGCCGTGGGCTCGTCGAAGATGAGGAGCTCCGCGTCCCGATAGAGCATCTTGAGGATCTCCACCCTCTGCTGCATCCCCACGGAGATGTCCTCTATCTTGGCGTTGGGGTCCACGTTGAGGCCGTAGAGCTCCGAGAGCTTCCGTACCTTGTCCGCCGCGGTCTTGAGGTCCAGGACCCCGCCCCTCACCGGCTCCATGCCCAAGATGATGTTTTCCGTAACCGTAAAATTATGCACCAGCTTGAAATGCTGATGCACCATCCCGATCCCGAGCTTGGTGGCGACGTTCGGGTCCGCGACGTGGACCTGCTTGCCGCGTATGCGGATGGTTCCGGAGTTGGGCTGGTACAGCCCGAATAGGATGCTCATCAGGGTGGACTTCCCGGCGCCGTTCTCCCCCAGGAGGGCGTGGATCTCGCCCTGCTCCACCTGGAGCGTGACCTTGTCGTTGGCGCGTATCCCCGGAAAGTCCTTCGTGATATCGAGCATCTCTATGATATATCCCACCGCGGGCCCCCGAATGCAGTAAATTTATCCGCCAGTATACCATGGGGCTCCCGGAGCACGGAAAAAAAACGCCCGGGAACCCGGAACCGAAAGGACGCCGGGACGCGGACGGACGGGGTGCGGATTCCCGACGCGGCGCCCCGGAACGGGAAAAATCAGGAAGGCCGCCCCGGGGGCGGCCTTCCAGGAAGGAACCGGGAACCGCGGGCTACTTCCCGGGGATCTCGGATACCGTAAGCTCGCCGGAGGCGATCTTGGCCTCGAACTCCTTCACCTTGGCCACGATGTCCGCGGGGA
>CAYTYG010000105.1:0-9690 GCA_964441515.1 uncultured Treponema sp. | reverse complement strand
ACAGCGGGAGGCATTACAAACCCCATATGCATGAAACCTTCAGCATAGGCGCCATGGATGCGGGAGAGGTGATCTACCGGATCGGAGGCAAGGCGCTGGAATTGGGGACCCGGGGCCTCGCTCTCATCAACCCGGAAACCCCGCATTCCTGCAACCCCGCCGGCTCCGGCGAGCGAAGCTATTACGTCCTTCACCTCGACGTCGAGTGGTGCCGCCGGCTGCAGCAATCCTTATGGCGGACCGATTCCTTCCTTCCCGCTGATGGCGTTCTACTCAAAGACAACTCGGTCTACGAGCAGTTCCTGGACGTCATGAAAACGGTGATGGACAAAGGGAATCCGCGCGGAAAAGAGCCTTTGCTGGTCGATCTAGCGAAGAGGATTTTCCTTAGAGCCTGCGAACCCGCGGCGGCAGTCGGCGGACCGCCCCCGCTGGTGGAACGGCTCAGGCGCCAATTGAGCGAGAACCTGGATGCGGGATTGCCCCTGGATCGGCTGGCCTCTAGGCTGAAAGCCAATCCCTACACGCTGCTCCGGCGGTTCAAGGCAGCCACGGGTATGACTCCGCATGCCTATAGGACGAATTGCAGGATAGAACTGGCCCGTAAATTCCTGCAACAAGGTCTCGATATTTCTCAGGTCGCCCTGGAATGCGGCTTCGCGGACCAAAGCCACTTCCACCGGAATTTCAAGGCCATCACGACCGTCTCCCCCCGGGAGTACCAAGTCAATTTCGTACAATAAATCCAAGCCCCGGGTTTCCATACTTCCGCCGGAAAGGGGTGAGTATGGAATCTCATGTATATCTGGCTTTCGTCGTCGCCACCGCGATCATGATCGCGTTGCCCGGGCCGAGCGTGCTTCTGGCGGTCGCGCACGGCGTCTCTTTCGGCTGGAGGCGCGCCCTGGCAACCGTCGTCGGAGAGACGATGGGAATCGCCGTGCAGCTGGCCGTCGCGGTGATCGGAATGTCCTCCCTGTTGAATTTCTTTGCCCGGGCCTTCGAACTGCTGCGGTGGGCGGGATCCGCGTACCTTGTCTACCTTGGAATCAAGCTCTGGAGGGACGCGCGCGGAACCCTGGAGCCGGGAACTTCGCCCGCATCCAAAGGAAACCTTTTGATCCAGGGGCTGGTCATAACGCTCCCGAATCCCAAGAGCCTGATCTTCATCGCGGCATTCCTGCCGCAGTTCATCGATCCAACGCGCCCCCTGGGGCCGCAGTTCGCCGCAATCATCCCGACATTCCTGGCGATAACCCTTACCGTCACATCGGCTTGGGCCGTCCTTGCGGGGAGCGCGAGGGGATTCCTTAAAAGCCGGGATGCGGTAGCCTGGGTCCTGCGGGTTTCGGGAGGTTTGATGGTCCTGTCCGGGCTCGGCCTGGCCTTGGCCCGACGCGGCGGATGAAATCCCGCAAGCCTTGCGGCGTAATAAACCCTACATTAGCGCACCACCCCGGCCCGCGGATCCTACCCTCCGGGCATGAACAATCCCATCGAAGTGCGCGGAGCGCGCACGCACAACCTGAAGAACCTGTCCGTCGACATCCCGAAGGACGGCCTCGTGGCGTTCACCGGCCCCAGCGGCGCCGGGAAGAGCTCCCTGGTCTTCGACACGATCCACACGGAGGCCCAGCGCCAGCTGGTGGAGACCTTCTCCACCTTCGCTCGCAGGAGGCTGCCCAAGCTCTCCCGCCCTCCCGTGGACGAGATCCGGAACCTGGCCGTCTCCATCGTGGTGGACCAGAAGCCCATGGGACGCACCCTGCGGAGCACCGTGGGAACCGCCACGGAGATCTCCGACTACCTGCGCATGCTCTATTCCCGCTTCGGCAAGCCCTTCGTCGGGCCGTCTTTCTACTTCTCCTTCAACAACCCCGAGGGGATGTGCCCGGAGTGCTCGGGGCTAGGGAAGCGGATACGGGTGGACCCTTCGGCCTTCTACGATCCCCGGCTCAGCGTCCGGGAGGGCGCCCTGCTCCACCCGGACTACAAGGTGGGAGCGTACTTCTGGCGGGAATTTCTGGACATCGGGCTCTTCGACCCGGACCTGCCCCTGGGGAAATGGAAGGCCGCGGACCTGGAGCGCTTCCTTTACACGGAGCCCATACCCGTGGAGGTCCGGCACGGTGCGGGCACGACCAAAAAGAAGTTCGAGGGCGTCATCCGGCGGCTGGAGCGGTACTACGCCAACCGGGCGGAGGACGAGGCGGAGGACGGGGAGAAGGACGCCTACGAGCGCTTCCTGCGGTACGGAAGCTGCCCCGCCTGCGGGGGGACGCGTCTGAACCCCCGGGCCCTATCGGCGCGGGTGGGCGGGAAGACCATAGCGGAAGCCTCCGCCCTGGAGCTCTCCGCCCTCGACGGCTTCCTGTCCGGACTGGCCGTCCCCGGGTCCGAGGCCCTGGTCGCGAAGATGCGGAGCGCCGCGTTCCGGCTCGTCGGGATGGGGGCGGGGTACCTCTCCCTGGACCGGGCCGTGTCCACCCTCTCGGGCGGGGAATCCCAGAGGGTGAAGCTGGCCCGCCGCCTGGACTGCGACCTTGCCGGACTCCTGTATATCCTGGACGAGCCGAGCGCGGGCCTGCACCCCGCGGACGCCCGGGCCCTCGTCCCCGCCCTGCGCTCCCTGAGCCGGGCCGGCAACTCGGTCCTCGTGGTGGAGCACGACCCCTCCCTGATAGCCGAGGCCGACTGGGTCGTCGAGATCGGACCCGCCGCGGGCCGCAAGGGAGGCCAGCTGCTCTATTCGGGGACCGCGGAGGGCCTTGCGCGGACGGAGGGGCCCACGGCCCGGGTCCTGCGGGAACGCGCGGCCCGGGGATCGGGAAAGGACTCTAGGCGCGGGCCTCCGCCGGAGCGCCGCCCGTGGACCGAGAGCTTTCCGGTGCGGAACGCCCGGACGAACAACCTGAAGGACGTCTCCGTGGACATACCCAAGGGCGTCCTGGTGGGTATCTGCGGACCCGCGGGGTCGGGAAAGTCCTCCCTGATCCACGGCGCCTTCGCGCCCTCCCGCCCGGACGCCGTCCTCGTACGGCAGGCTCCCATAGGCCGCACGTCCCGGGGCACGGTGGCCAGCTATATCGGGGCCTTCGACCGGATGCGGAAGGAGTTCGCACGGGCCACCGGGGCCGAGCCGGGGCTCTTCTCCTTCAACTCCAAGGGCGCCTGCCCCAAGTGCGGGGGCGCGGGGTTTCTGGCCGTGGAGATGAACTTCCTGGACGACGTCCGGATGACCTGCGACGAGTGCTCGGGCGCCCGGTATCGCCCGGAGGTGCTGAAGCTTGCCTGGAAAGACAGGAGCGTGGCGGACGCCCTGGCCATGACGGCGGAGGAGGCCGAGTCCTTCTTCGAATCCCCGGACGTACGGAAGCGGCTGGCCGTGCTCCGGGACGTGGGGCTGGACTATCTCCCCCTGGGGCAGAGCCTGGCCGCCCTCTCGGGCGGGGAGGCCCAGCGGCTGAAGCTGGCATCGGAGCTCCACAAGTCCGGGGGCGTCTATATCCTGGACGAACCGACGGGGGGGCTCCACCCCGCGGACGTGGCCCGGCTCATCGGGGTGCTGGACCGCCTTGCGCGGCGGGGAAACTCGGTCATCGTCATCGAGCACGACCTGGACACCCTGGCCGCCTGCTCCTGGCTCATCGAGATGGGCCCCGCGGGCGGACGGGAGGGAGGGCGGGTGATCGCCCAGGGCACGCCCGAGGATCTGGCCGCCTGCCCCTCCAGCGTCACGGGCCCCTTCCTCCGGGAAGTCCTCTGACGGAAAAACGAGGCGCCTCCCGGCGCAGGGGGCCCAAGGCGGGGCGCGGCGGGCCGGCCGCGGGCTTCCCCGGGTCCGGCCGCCGGGTTCAATTCAGAACGTTCCGGACCGAGCGCGCGGCCAGGAGGCTTCCCCCTATCCCGAGAACCAGGGAAAGGGCTGCGGCCACGGGCACGGAGGCGGGGCTCCCGACCCCGGACACCAGGCTGCGCATGGCCTCCATCAGGTAGGTCATGGGGTTCCCCAGGGACACGACCTGTATCCACCGGGCTCCCATCAGCTCCCGGGGCACGAAGGTGGGGGCCAGGAACATGAGCATGAAGACCCCTTGGCCTATGAGGCCCGCCAGCTCCACCCTGCCGGAGCGCATCACCGCCGCCGCGGAGGCCGCCGAAATTCCCCCGCCGAACAGGGTGGCCAGGGCCGAGGCCGCCAGGGCCCCCCCGATGCCGCCCCGGACGGTCGCGCCCAGGACGGCCCCGATGCCTATCACGGCCATGGACGAGAGGAATATGCCCGCCGCGTCCGCCAGAATGGCGGCCAGGACGAAGGACGAGCGGGGCACGGGGGCCAGCGCCAGGCGCTGGAAGTATCCCGAGGCGATGTCCCGGCTCAAGGCCTGGGCGGAACCCGAGGAGGAGGCGAAGACCAGGGATATGATTCCCATGGGCAGGAGGTAGGCCAGGTACCCGGCGCCCTCGAACTGGGGAAGGAAGCCTATACCGCCCAAGCCCGCCTCGTAGACCACGAGGAAGAAGAGGCTCATCCCCAGCCCCGAGAGTATGGGGGCGGGATTCAGGACGTACAGGCGTAGGGCCCGCGCTATGACAAGGAGCCCGGAGTTACGCATGGGAGGCCTCCTTTCCCGCTACCCGGCCGGCCGCGCTGGAGCCCCCGGCGACGGCTTGGGATCTGGCGGCGGAACCGGCGCGTCTCCCGCGCCGGGCTTCCACGAAGGCGAGGTACCCCTCCTCCAGGCTGCCGGGCTTCCCGCTTCCGTCCCCGGCCGCGAACTCCCGGGCGAAATCCCCCGGAGTCCCCCGGTAGACCACGAGCCCGTCGTCGATGACCGCCAGGCTCTCGGCGTTCCGCTCCGCCTCCTCGAGGTACTGGGTGGTGAAAAAGACGGTGACGCCCTCCTCCCGGTTGAGCCTCCGGATCTCGCCCCAGAAGAGGGCCCGGGCCTCCGGGTCCATGCCCACCGTTGGCTCGTCCAGGAAGAGTATCCCGGGCCTGTGCACCAGGGCCAGGGCCACGTGGAGCCTCCGCTTGTTGCCCCCGGACAGGTCCTTCGCCTTCCGGACCGCGGCGTCCGCGAGTCCGAACCGGGCCAAAAGCTCCTCGGCCCGGTCCGCCGCGGCGCGGGCATCCATCCCGTAGAGCCTCCCCTGGAACCGGAGCTGGTCCCGGGCCGTCGACTCCGGGTCCACCTGGATGTCCTGGAGGGCCACCCCTATCCGGGAGCGTATCCTCTGGGTTCCGCCCGAATACGGAATCCCGTCCACCCGGACGCTCCCCGAGTCCCCCCGGGAGAGCGTACAGAGTATCCGGGTGAGCGTGGATTTTCCGGCCCCGTTCGGGCCGAGCAGGGCGAACCTCGCCGCCCTTGCAACGTCCAGGCTCACCCCCTTCAGGGCCCGCGGCCCCTTCCGGTACGTCCGCTCCAGGGAGCGGACCTCGATGATCGGCTTGTCCATTCTTCCTCCTCTGTGTCCGCCGCGAGGATAGGCCGAAGGACGAGGGTGGTGCGCTACTGTAGGGATCGTTTTCCAGCCGGACCGTTTTATTTTGTTTGACAGATTTAAAAAACTGGTGTATTAGAACAAATAAAGACTTTATAGAACAAAATAGCTCATAACGCCGGAGGTTCCATGATCCAGGCCCAGCGCGAGGAAAGAATTCTCAAGCTCTTGAAGGAAAACGGCGGCGTGACCGTGGACGAGCTGGCAGAAGGCTTTTCCGTCAGCGTCATGACCATACGGCGGGACCTGGATCGGCTGGAACAGCGGGGGCTGGCGGAGCGTCGACACGGCGGGGCCGTCCTGCCCGGACGCTTCGTGGGAGAAGAGGCGTACGCCACCAAGGCGGAAAGCCGCGTGGAGGAGAAGAAGCGCATCGCCCAAAAAGCCGCCACCCTGGTGAGGGACGGGAACATCGTCCTCCTGGACGCGGGAACCACGACCCTTGCCGTCCTTCGGGCCCTAAGCCCGCGGAACGGCTTGACGATCGTGACGGACGACCTGGTCATCGCCCTGGAGGCCTCCCGGTCCGGCATGGAAACCTATATGGCCGGGGGGCGGGTCCAGGCGGAGACCGGGAGCGTGATGGGGGACGCCGCAAGGAGCTTTTTCGAACGGCTCTCCATAGACATCGCGTTCATCGGGGTGTCCGGCGTTAGCCGCGACGGATTCGCCTGCACCACCGTGATGGAAAAGGCCGCCGTGAAGTCGGCCATGATGCGGGCTTCCCGGAAGACCGTCCTGGTGGTGGACGACTCGAAATTCGGGGCCGCGTCCTTCGTGAAAATCTGCGCCATCACGGAATTCGACGCCGTCGTCTCGGACCACGTCTTCACCCGGCAGGAGAGGGAAACCCTGGGGGCTGAAGGCATCTCCCTATTGGAGGTTCCGCCGTGTACCGTTGCCTGATCGTCGCGGACGACCTGACCGGGGCCAACGCCTCGGGCGTCCTCCTGCGCCCCTTCGGGGTCCGTCCCATCACCCTGGCCGGCCGGGAGGCCTCCGGCGCCGCGGCCCCCGCGGCGGGGCTGGAGGGCATGGACGCCGCGATCGTCTCCACGGACAGCCGGGGGCTTTCCCGGGACCTTGCCTACGCTCGCGTCCGGGACGCGACGCTCGCGTACAAGGACCGGGGCGTGCTCCTGTATACGAAGCGCATCGACTCCACCCTCCGGGGAAACGTGGGGGCCGAGATCGACGCGATGCTGGACGCCCTGGCCGGGGGTGAGGGCGACGAGCGGTACGCCGCGGTGGTCCCGGCCTACCCGCAGGCGGGCCGGGTCGTGGCCGGGGGTTACCTCCTGGTGAACGGCGTTCCCCTGGAGCGGAGCGACGCGGCCCGGGACCCGAAAGCCCCGGTCTCCACGAGCGTCGCGGCCGACGTCGTCGCCCGTCAGGCCCGGCGCGCCGCGGTCCACATCCCCCTTGCGGCCGTCTACGCGGGCGCCTCCTCTCTGGCTCGGGGCATCCGGGACGCGTACGCCCGGGGCGGAAGGATGCTCGTCTTCGACGCGGTGCAGCCCGAGGACCTGGACACGATAGCGGAGGCGGTCCTCGCCGCGGGCCTCCCCTTCATCGCCGCCGATCCGGGTCCCTTCACGGCCTCCCTGGCCGGCCGGCTCCTAGGCTCCGGGGGCAAGCCGGACCGGCCCCGCATCCTCCTGGTGGTCGGCAGCGTCGTGGAAACCGCCGTGCTGCAACTCAAGGAGCTCCACAAATCCTACGGCCAGGCTCCCGTCTTCCTGGACCCCGCCCGGCTTCTGGACGGAGGGGAGGCGGAGAAGGAGATCTCCCGGGCGGTCCGGGCCCTGGCCGCGTCTTCCGAACGCACCGAATTCCCCTGCGTAACGACGAACGGCCTGGATTCCGCCTCGCTCCTCGATCTCGAGTCCATTGCCCGGGCGCGTTCCAGCGACAGGGACGAGGTCTCGAAGATCATCAACGAGGGCATAGCCTCCGTCGTGGAGGGTGTCCTAGAGAAGGTTCCCGGAATCGGGGGGCTGTACCTCTCGGGCGGGGACACGACCCTGGCGATACTCCGCCGCTTCGGCGCCGCGGGGCTTGCCCTGGAGCGGGAGGTCCTGCCCCTGGCGGCCTACGGGCGTATCGTGGGAGGCCGCCTCTCCGGCATGCCCGTCGTAACCAAGGGCGGCATGGTGGGGGACCGGGACGCGATCAAGACCTGCGCGCGCTTTCTGCGCGACGAGACAGCCGGTTCGGGGAGCCGCAGCGGCTCCTCCCGGAGCGAAGGGGGGCCAAGCCCCCGGAAAGGAAGAGAATGAGCCTGCCGATTATCGCCGTGACGCTTGGGGATCCCGCGGGCATAGGCCCGGAGATCGTAGTCCGGGCCCTGGCCGAGGAGGCGCCCGCTCGCGCCGTAGTCTTCGGGGACCGAAGGGTCGTCTCCCGCGCCCTGGAGGCCGCGCGGCTGGACCTGAGAATACGGGCCCTGGGCGTCCTGGAGATCGTGGACATACCCAACGCCGACCCCGACTCCTTCCAGCCCGGTAAAGTCCAGTCTTCCTGCGGCAAAGCCGCCTGGGAATACATGGAAGCCGCGGTGAAGTCGGCCCTGCGGGGAGAGGCGGACGCCGTGGACACGGCCCCGATCAACAAGGAATCCATCCGCGCCGCGGGAGTCCCCTACATAGGCCACACGGAGATGCTGGAGGGGCTGACGGGGGTCCGGGATCCCCTGACGATGTTCGAGACCCTGGGCCTGCGCATCTTCTTCCTGTCCCGGCACGTCTCCCTGACCCGGGCCTGCTCCATGGTCACGAAAGAGCGCGTACTGGACTATATCGAGCGCTGCGCCTCCGCCCTGGAACGCCTGGGGCTTTCGGGAGGGGAGCTGGCGGTGGCGGGCCTCAATCCCCACTGCGGCGAGCACGGCCTGTTCGGGGACGAGGAGGGAAGGGAAATCTTCCCCGCCGTGGAGGAGGCAAGGGCCCGGGGCTTCCGGGTTGCCGGGCCGGTGGGGGCGGATTCCGTCTTCCACCAAGCCCGCCAGGGGCGCTACGCCGCGGTCCTATCCCTCTACCACGACCAGGGGCACATTGCCGCGAAGACCCTGGACTTCGACCGGACCATATCCCTCACCCTGGGCCTTCCCTTCCTGCGTACGAGCGTAGACCACGGGACGGCCTTCGACATCGCGTGGAAGTCCCTTGCCAGCCCGGTCAGCATGATCGAGTCCGTGAAGGTGGCGGCGCGGTATGCGACCGCATATAAAAAAGCCGGAGGAGGCGCGTAGGGCGTTCCTCCCCGGCAAAAATCGCGGATCATTTAAGGAGGGTTTGATGCAGGGAAATGTCGTATCCGGCGCTCAGATGCTCATGGGATTGGGCGTGGGCATCCTGGTCCTCGTGCTGCTCATCCTGAAGACCAAGGTGCACGCGTTCCTGGCCCTGATCATCGCGGCGGCCGTCACGGGCCTTCTGGGAGGCATGCCGGCGCCCTCGGTCGTGAAGTCGATCACCGCGGGCTTCGGAAACACCCTCGCAAGCATCGGGATCGTCATCGGCTTCGGCGTGATGATGGGCCAGATCCTGGAGGTATCCGGGGCCGCCAAGCGGATGGCGCTCTTCTTCCTCCGGTTGTTCAAGCGCAACGGCGAGGAAGCCGCCATGGCGGCCACGGGCTACGTGGTGTCCATCCCGATCTTCTGCGACTCGGGGTTCGTGATCCTGGCTCCCATCGCCAAGGCCCTCTCCCGGGCAAGCGGGAAATCCGTGATATCCATCGGGATCGCCCTGGCCTTCGGCCTCGTGGCCACCCACCACGCGGTGCCCCCTACGCCCGGCCCCCTGGGGGTGGCCGGCATCTTCCGGGTGGATATAGGACAGATGATCCTGTTGGGCCTTCTGCTCGCCCTGCCCCTCACGATCGCCAACATTCTCTACGGGCGCTGGCTGGGCAGGAAGATCTACCAAATTCCCGCCCCCCAGGGCGACGGATGGGTGCGGGTCAAGGACGAGGCCGAGGCCCGCAAGGTCCTGGGCCTGGACGCCGGGGGAGGCCGGGCCAAGAGCGTTGACATCGACACCTCGGAATTGCCGTCCGCCCTCCGCTCCTTCGCTCCCATCCTCGTGCCGCTCCTGCTCATCTTCGCGAACACCCTGCTTTCCGCCTTGAAGCTGAAAGGGCCCGGGGTGGACTACCTGCTCTTCCTGGGGTCCCCCGTCA
>CAYTYG010000104.1:8486-9738 GCA_964441515.1 uncultured Treponema sp. | reverse complement strand
AAGAGAAGGTCCGAAAGTCGGTTCACGTATTTCCGCAGGGCCGGGGACACATCGGAATCCCGGGCCAGGGTAACGATGCGGCGCTCCGCCCTTCGGGCCACGGTGCGGGCTATGTCGATCTTGGCGGACTGCACGGTGGATCCGGGGACGACGAAGCCCGTAAGGCCCAGTTCCCGTTCGAAGCGCTCGACGTGGTTGAAGAGGCGCTCCTCGTCCCCGGAGCGGATGGGATCGGTAAAAGGCTTGCCCCGGGAAGCCAGCTCCGCGGCCGCGCGGAAGAGGTCCCGCTGCACCTGCTCGAGGATCTCCAGGGTCTCGGGCCGCTTCGCCCAATGCTTGGCCTCCCCCAGGAAGCTGGAGAGCTCGTCCAGGGTCCCGTAGGCCTCCACCCGGATGTCGTCCTTGCGGACACGCTCCCCGGACCAGAGATCCGTGAGCCCGCCGTCGCCGGTCTTGGTCGATATCGTGCTCATGCCTAGTCCACCAGCTCCTCGTCGCCCTCCAGGGCCAAGTCCCCGTCCTCCCAGCGCTTCTTGAACCAGACCAGGAAGTCTCGGGTCGCGCGCTCCACGTCCTCCCGCCGCTGGGATCCCAGGATTTCGTATTCCTCCTGGATGATGATGCGCCGGGTCTGGGAGACGTTCTGGAATATCTTGTCCCGGAGGTGGGAACTCTTGCCCTTGAGGACAAGGGCGATTTCCCGCTCCGAGAGGTCCCGCAGCCGCTTCTGCATCTCCCGGTCCGGTACGCGGAGTATGTCGTCCAGGGTGAACAGGCGTTCGCGTATGTCCTCCGAGAGACTGCGGTTTTCCTCCTCCAGTCCGCTCAGGATGCTCTCCTCCAGGTCCGTGTCCACGTGCCGAAGTATGTTGGCCAGGGCGGAGCGGCCGTCCACCTCCTCGGTGGCGGAGTGTCCCAGGCGCCGGATCTTTTCCCGTATGCCCGACTCCATATGCTTCAAGACCTCGGGATCCACTTTTTCCAGGCGGGCTATGCGCCGCACGACCTCCGTCCGCGCGGAGTCGGGCAGGCTGACGATGACGGAGCTGGCCAGGCGGGGCTCCAGATAGGGAAGCAGGACGCTCATCACCTCGGACGACTCGTTGCGCATCAGCGCGACCAGCTCCTTGGGATCGAAATCGTTCAGGAACTGGAAGGGCTTGGCGGTTTCGGGAACGGCCTTGCGGATGAGCTCCCGGGCCTTGTCGTCCCCGAAGGCCGCGGAGAGCATGCTCCGCGCGATTTCCGTACC
>CAYTYG010000104.1:0-8476 GCA_964441515.1 uncultured Treponema sp. | reverse complement strand
GTTTTCACGAGCCATCCGAACTCCGTGAGGATCTCGTTCGCCTCCAGGGTGTCGATACGGTCGATTTCGGCGATCGCACGGGAAACCCGTTCTATCTCCTCGGGTTTCATGTGGCGGATGACCTTGGCCGCTTCCTCCTGGCCAAGGAGCAGCAGGAACTTCGCCGCCTTCTCAATGCCCGGTATCCCGGTCTTGAGGAGGGCCTCGGCTCTTTCCGTCTCCTGCTCAAGGGAGGGACGCGAATCGGGGGCGGCCGCGGGCCGGCCGCCCGCCTTACCCCGGGGGCCCTTGTCGCGGTCCGATTCCTTCCTTCGGGGCGAAGCGGGAGAGGCGCGCGCCGAACCCTTCTCGGGGACTGGGGAAGGGTTGTTTTTATACGCCTTTTCCAGCTTTTCCTTCATGTTCATGGTTGTTTTCCATACTACACGCCCCGGTACGGGCGGTCAATGCGAAAGTCCCCGCGCCGCTTCCAGGCGGGCGCGTAGCTCCTCCGCCAGGGCTTCCGCCAGGGGAAGGGGATTGCCGAAACGGGGGCGCCCGGGGCGCCCCTCCGAATCCCCGACGTTCAGGGTCCCGTTTCCGGCGGCCGCGGAAAGCCACGGGGATGCCTTCCGGGTGCGGAAACACTCCAGGAGCACCTCCAGTATCCCCGTGGATTGCCGGACGGCCGCTTCGCAAAGATCGAAGAAACTTCCATTCTCCAAGGGGCTTTCCCGGCAGGGATGCTTCCAAGAGCTTCCGGATGAATTCCCCCAATCGACGGAACGGGGGAAGGCCTTCGGGTAAAGAACGGAGACGATCCTCGGTCCGTCCCGCCCGCCCAGGCGTTCGAGGAACCTGGGGTAGTGCGAGTCCAAGACAGGGAGGGGGCGGGCGGGATTCGTGAGGGAGAAAAAACGGAAGGAGTCCGCGAAGGCGTTTACCATCCGGGAAGGAAGGTGCGGGTCCTCCTTCGTCTCGGAGGGATACGCGTGGGCCAGGGCCCCGGCCAGCCGTTCCGGGAATTCCGCGGGGAAGGGTCCCGAGGGAGACAGGAACAGGTCGGAGTCGAAGGCGGAAACGGAATTCTTTTTTTCTCGTTCCCAGAGCAGGGTGTCCAGGATGCGCTCCAGGAATGCGTGGCAGAACCGGTACCGGGCGGTCTCCGGGCGGGACGGATCCACCCATCCGGAGAAGTGGACGATGTACGGATGGGCCGCCCGGTCCAGGGCCCCATGGGTCGCGAATCCCAGAATGTAGGCCGCCCAGGGGGATTCGGGATTCCCGTCGCTCCGAACCCAGGATTCCGCCAACCCCTCCAGGATGCGCCCATAGCCTCTGCGGTGCGCAAGGACGCCGTAGTGCAGGGCTACGGGCCGGGTCCTCTGGGAGTGGTAGAAGACGTCCGGGCCCTGGCACCCCAGGTTAAAGAAGGGGGCCAGGCCGCGGCCCAGGTAGACACGGGCGGCATCGGGGGAAGACTTGGAGAGGGCCGATTCCCCGATCAGGATGTGGGCGATCTGAGAGGGCATACCTATCCTAGAAAATAGCGCGCCGGAAAGGGCTAGGGAAGATACGGCGTTGGCTTTTCCTGCAGAAATTAGGTATCATTCAACCTCAAGGAGACGATCATGAGGCTCTATTCCCGCGGACAGGTGGCTTTGTTTTCGGCCTGCTCTATAGCCGTAGCCCTGCTGGCCGCATTCGGCCTCGGTTTCCTTCGGCTACCTACCCGAGGCGGCCCGACGGGGGAACAGCCTCCCGCGGCCCTGGAGGGCTACGAGTCGGCCGCGCCCGCGGACCCGGGAGCCGCGGTCCTCTCTTCCCCGAACCTGGTGGCCGCGGATACATTGCAGGAGTACACCCAGGACGAGAGGGAGAATATTGGCGTCTACGAAAGGCTTAATTCCGGCGTCGTCAACATCACTACGGAGGTAGTGTCCATCAATTACTTCCTGGAGCCCGTGCCCAGCGCGGGCGGCTCCGGCTCCGGTTCCATCATAGACGCTTCCGGATACGTTCTCACGAACTACCATGTGATCAAGGACGCCTACAAGGTGTACGTGAACCTGGCGGACGGTTCCCGCTTCGAAGGAAAGGTGCAGGGTACGGACGAAGAGAACGACTTGGCGGTCCTGAAATTCGATCCCCCCCGGGGAAAGCAGCTTACGGTCGTCCCCTACGGAGACTCCTCGTCCCTGCGGGTGGGGCAGAAGGTCCTGGCCATCGGAAACCCCTTCGGCCTCGAACGCACCCTGACCCGGGGCATCGTTTCCGGAATCGGCCGCCCCGTGCAACAGGACGCCAAGACCATCATCCGGGACATGATACAGACGGACGCATCCATCAACCCCGGCAACTCCGGCGGCCCCCTCCTGAATTCCCGGGGGGAGATGATAGGGATCAACACCATGATCTATTCCCCCTCCGGGGGGTCCGTGGGCGTAGGATTCGCGGTTCCCGTGAATACGGCCAAGAGGGTAGTCCCGGACCTCATCCGCTACGGCTTGGTCAAGCGCGGGTGGATCGACGTGACGGCGGTCCAGCTTTTTCCGGCCCTCGTGGAATTCATGAAGGACCGGGGCTATCCCGTTCCCGTTGAGAAGGGGCTCCTGGTTTCCCAGGCCCGGAGGGGAGGCAACGCGGACAGGGCGGGCATCAAGGGGGGGGCCACGCCCGCGCGCTACTACTCGTCCATCTTTTACGTGGGGGGAGATATCTTGACCGCAATCGCCGGTAGGGAGGTTGCCAGCATCGCGGATCTCTATTCCGCTCTGGAGAACACGAAGCCGGGGCAGGAGGTCCAGATCGAGTTCTATCGGGGAGGGAAAAAGATGAGCGTGAAGCTGCCCCTCTCGGACCGGTCGGAGTACCGCAGGCAGGACTGAAAGGCTTTCGGCGCCTTGCCGCGCAGTTGACCCGTACGGCCCAACGGGCGTATAGTATTCCAGGCCCTTAAGGAACGACGAGAAGTTTTCCTAGCTGCCCCGATCGACGCAGGTACGGTAGGAGACATGACAAGGTGAAACCCTTCAAGGTGTCGGCCCCCTACGGTCCCGCCGGGGTACGACACGTCGCGAAGCGACGCTTTACAAAACGATTCCCCGCCGTCCCCCGGCGGGAAGAAGCGGATGAGGTTGTATGAAACCCTTCAAGGTGTCGGCCCCCTACGGTCCCGCCGGGGACCAAGCCCAGGCCATCGCGGCCCTCGCCCGGGGCGTGCGGTCCGGTCAACGGTACCAGACCCTCAAGGGCGTGACGGGCTCCGGGAAGACCTTCACCATGGCCAAGGTAATCGAGGAAGTCCAGCTACCTACCCTGGTCATTTCCCACAACAAGACCCTCTCCGCCCAGCTCTACCGGGAGTTCAAGGATTTCTTCCCCGAGAACGCCGTAGAGTACTTCGTCTCCTACTACGACTACTACCAGCCCGAGGCGTACGTGCCTACCCGCGACCTCTATATCGAGAAGGACGCGGACATCAACCAGGAAATCGACCGGCTTCGCCTTGCGGCCACGGCCTCCCTCATGGAAAGGCGGGACGTGATCATCGTGGCCACGGTCTCCTGCATCTACGGTCTGGGGAGCCCCGACCTCTACCGGGCCATGCGAGTCTACTTGGACCGGGGCTCCGAGATAGACCTGGACGACCTGAAGCGCCGGCTCGTGTCCCTGCAATACGAACGCAACGACGCCGTCCTGGAGCGCGGAAGGTTCCGGGTTCGCGGGGACACCCTGGAGATTTATCCCGCCTACTCGAACGAGGCTTATCGCGTGGAGCTGGACTTCGACCGGGTGGAGCGCATCCGCAAGTTCGATCCCGTTTCCGGGGCGGTCACCGCGGACGGCCTGGACGAGGCGGTCGTGTATCCTGCGAAGCACTTCGTCCTGCCCGAGGACCAGGCGCACAAGGCCGTGGATCTTCTGCGTTCCGAGCTGGCCGAGCAGTACGAGCGCTTCCTGGCGGCCGGAAAGCTCGTGGAGGCCCAGAGGCTCAAGACCCGGACGGAGTACGACATCGAGCTCCTCACGGAGATGGGTTACTGTCCCGGGATCGAGAACTACTCCGCGCCCCTGGCGGGGAGAGAAAAGGGCCAGCGGCCCGGGGTGCTCCTGGACTACTTCCCCGAGGATTTCCTCACATTCATCGACGAGTCTCACGTCTCCGTGCCCCAGATCGGCGCGATGTATGCGGGTGACCGGAGTCGGAAAACCACCCTGGTGGACTACGGTTTTCGACTGCCCTGCGCCCTGGACAACCGCCCCTTGAAGTACGAAGAGTTCGAGTCGATCGTGGACCGCACCATCTACGTATCCGCGACGCCCGGTTCCTTCGAGCTGGAGCGTAGCGCTACGGTCGCGGAACAGCTGATACGCCCTACGGGGCTCGTGGACCCGGAGCTGATAATCCGGCCGAGCGAAGGCCAGATGGAGGACATCTACGCCGAGATCCGCAAGCGGATCGCGCGGGGGGAGCGCAGCCTGATCCTGACCCTGACAAAGCGCATGGCCGAGGAGCTCACGGAATACCTTTCCGGGCTGGACTTGAAGGTTCGGTACATCCACTCCGAGGTGGAGACCATCGAGCGGGTCGAGATCCTGAAAGCCCTGCGCATGGGGGAATACGACGTCCTTGTCGGCATCAACCTGCTGAGGGAGGGGATAGACCTCCCGGAGGTCTCGTACATTGCCATCCTGGACGCGGACAAGATCGGTTTCCTCCGGAGCGCGACCAGCCTCATCCAGATCATAGGAAGGGCCGCCCGCAACGCCGCGGGAACCGTGGTGCTCTACGCGGACCGGATGTCCGACGCGATGCGGACGGCCATAGACGAAACCGCCCGACGCCGGGCGGCCCAGACCGCCTACAACGAGGCCCACGGCATAACGCCGGTCACCATCAAGAAAGCCGTCCAGGATATCCTACTACGGCACCAGGTGGAGAAGGAAAAGGTCGTGGAAACCGAGATCGGGGCGCTCAAGGGCGCCTACAACCTCCTGGTTCCGGAACAGAAAAAGTCCCTCCTCCGCGCCCTGGAAGCGCAGATGCTGGAGCACGCCAAGAACCTGGAGTTCGAGGAGGCGTCTATAGTGCGGGACGAAATAGAGAGGATCAAGTCTGGGGAGGGGTGAGGGTTAAAACGCTCCGGAAGGTGCGGGCCGTCCCATGAGCAATCGACTTCCAGGACGGCCCGTTCTTGTCTTACCCGGCTTTCCCTTCCTGGATGTCCGCCTTCGGCGCGTTTTTCTTTACGCTCTCTATGCCGTTCATGCAGGAATCCTTGCTGTTGTAGGCCTCGCTGACAGCTATCACCTCACCGTTCCCGGCCTTGAGCCGAAACCTGAATTTGTGGTTCTTGTCCTCGTACCATTCGAATTTCGCTGCCATGCGCGACCTCCTGGGTTTTTTAGTGATACGGCGCGCGAAGGCGCTGTATCGTCTTAGTTACAAGTATAAAAGTAGAACCCGATAATTCAAGGATGGAACGAAACGGGATTTTATGTCTCGGCGGGAACGGAGCGCCTCGAAGCCGGCCTACCCACGTCTCCCCTAGGGTGTCCGGCGGCTGTTCCTTCCCGATAATGCATTTCCCCGTGTTTTCATCAAGCGCTTTATGGTATACATGCAGGTGGAGAAACCATCATATGCCGGTCGATAGGTATAAATTGGGCGGCCTTTTCTTTTCCCTCACCTATGAATTCGCGAGGCTGGAGCGGGTCATGAGCAAGAGAATGGGCCTCTATAGCGGCCAGCCCCGGGTACTGACGACCCTGAAAGACAACGATGGATGTACGCTTTCCGAGCTGTCCGCGCACTGCGGCATCGGCATGCCCAGCCTTTCGGTTTCGGTCCGGAACATGGCGAAAACCGGCCTGATCCGCAAGGACAACTCCGAGAAGGATTCCCGCGCCCAACACCTTTTCCTGACCGAGCGGGGACGTGAGAAGGACTGGATGTTCCACGAGGCCATCGACCAGTTCTACAAGGAAGTCCTGGAAACCCTGGGAGAACGTGGGTCGGCGGATGCCGCGCGCGGGATCGAGAAGATCACCCGTTTCATCCAGGTCAGGAACGAGGAGGAGCTCGGGCGCCGATGGAACTCGGAGGCCTTGTCCAAAGCGGAAAGCGTGGATAGCCGGGATGTCCCCTGATTCCGTGGAATGGAGATTCCGACGAAACTTCTGGGTCCACGACCATGAACGGCTTCCCGTTTTCCCATAGGATACCCCCGGTTCGGGGGCCGAATGCCCTGGGACTGGCCCTGGATGCGGCGAGGGCGTCGGGGCGCAGGATCCTGAACCTGGCGGAAAGCAATCCCACAAGGGTAGGAGCCGGGCTCCCGGGCGGGGATGTCCTCGCTGCCCTTTCGAGCCCCGGCTGCCTTTCCTACGATCCCGATCCCCGCGGCCTCCCGGCCGCGAGGCGGGCCGTGGCCGACTGGTACGGCGGTTCGGGGACTCCCGTCGACCCACGGGACATCTTCCTAACCGCAAGCACCTCGGAGGGATACGGCTGGATCTTCAAGCTCCTGTGCGATCCCGGGGACGCGGTCCTGGTGCCCAAGCCGGGCTATCCCCTCTTCGAGTATTTGGCGGGCCTGGAGGGGGTGGAGAGCGTGCCGTATCGGCTGGAATACCGGCATCCCCGGGGGTGGCGTATCGACACGGAGGACCTGGAAGCCGGGATACGGACAAGGAAGCCCAAGGCGGTCGTGCTGATCCATCCGAACAATCCAACGGGATCCTATGTCGAGGCGCGGGACAGGGAGCGGATTCGGAGCCTTTGCCTCGATTCCGGCGCCGTCCTCGTGTCGGACGAAGTCTTTCTCCCCTACGCCCTGGAGGATGTCCCGGAGCCCGGCTTTTCCTCCGAGGCGGAGGTTCCCTGCTTCGTGCTGAACGGACTGTCCAAGCTCCTGGGCCTGCCGCAGATGAAACTGGGCTGGCTTCTCCTCGCGGGGCCCGCCGGGTTTCGTACGGCCTCCGCCGCGAGGCTCGAGATCGTCGCGGACACCTACCTCTCGACGGGGGCGCCCATCCTTCACGCAGCCTCCGAACTGCTTCCCCAAGCCGAGTCCTTTACAACGGGCTTGCGGAAGCGCCTGGCCTCCAACCTGGCCGCCCTGCGAAAGGGCCTGGAGGGAGAGGGTTCCCCCTACCGCGTCCTGAAGTGTTCCGCGGGATGGACGGCGGTCGTCGAGGTCCCCCGGGTGGCCTCGGAGGAGGACATCGCCCTGGGGCTGCTCCGGGAGGAGGGCATCTTCCTGCACCCCGGATACTTCTTCGACTTCGAGCGGGAGGCCTTCCTGACGCTCAGCCTTCTCCTGGAGGAGGCTGTCTTCCGGGAGGCTGTCGGCCGGCTCCGGCTCTATTTGGACGGGCTCGTAGGAATCGTTTAAGATGCCGGAGGCCCGGACCGCTTGCGTCCCCCCGGCACCCTCCGTTACTATGAAATGCGGGAACTTCGGTACCCGGGGCGGGGGTGGACCATGTCGGCACAGATCATTGACGGAAAGAAGCTGTCCGAGGAACTGAGAGCCGAGGTCCGGGAGCGGACAGCGGCCCTGGCGGCACGGGGCGTGGTACCCGGATTGGCCGTGATCCTGGTGGGAGAGGATCCCGCCAGCGTCGCCTACGTAACGTCCAAGGGAAAGGCCTGCGTCGAGGCCGGAATGCGGAGCTTCGAGCGGCGCCTCCCGGAGTCCGCCGACCGGGATGAAGTCCTTGCCTTGATCGGAGAGTTCAACCGCGATCCCGCCGTGCACGGCATCCTGGTTCAGATCCCTCTTCCGCCCCATATCCCGGAACCGGATATCGCGGCCGCCATATCCCCGGAAAAGGACGTGGACGGCTCCACGCCCGTCAATGTGGGCCGGCTGGTCCGCGGGGAGCGCTGCTTCCTGCCCTGTACGCCCTACGGCATCGTGAAGCTCGTGGAGAAGGCCGGGGTGAAAGCCCGGGGGGCCCACGTGGTCATCGTGGGGAGGTCCATGTTGGTGGGCAAACCCTTGGCGAACCTTTTCCTTCGCAAAGAACTGAACTCCACGGTCACGGTCTGCCACACGGGTACGGTAAACCTGGCGGAGCATACCCGCCGGGCGGACATACTCGTCGCCTGCGCTGGCCGTCCCCGTTTCCTCTCCGGCGACATGGTCAAGCCCGGGGCCTGCGTCATCGACGTCGGGATCAATCGCGTGGAGGATCCCGGCGCGCCCCGGGGATACCGCCTCGTGGGGGACGTGGACTTCGAGTCCGCCTCCCGGGTGGCGGGTTCCATAACCCCGGTCCCCGGGGGGGTCGGCCCCATGACCATCGCCATGCTCCTGGTGAATACCGTGGAAGCCGCGGAGCGGACTGCCTAGCATGGTCGACATCCAATCCATGCTGGACGAACGGCGCATCCCCATCCAGAAGGTCGGGGTCAAGGGGCTCCGGTATCCCATAACCCTGCGCGACAAGGCCAAGGGAACCCAGCAGACCACGGCCGTCGTGAACC
>CAYTYG010000103.1:0-9834 GCA_964441515.1 uncultured Treponema sp. | reverse complement strand
GTCATAGAAGCGCGCCCCAGCTCCCTGATAACCGGCGAGGTGATCCTGGAGCCCAAGGTTTCCGGGGGCCTGTGCGTCGCCGACCCGGAGAGGGACCTCCTCAAGATCTTCGTCATCGAGCGCCACAAGGGATCCGGGAACATCGGGAAAGGCTTTATAACCGGACTGGGGCTCAAGCGCGGGGCGATAGGGTCCACCATCAGCCACGACTCCCACAACATGATCCTGGTTGGCGCGGACGACGCTTCCATCTTCAAGGCCGCGCGGCACCTCAACAAGATAGGAGGGGGCCTCGTGGTGGCCGACGGGGACCGCATCCTCCTGGACCTGCCCCTTCCCATCGGGGGCCTGATGAGCGACCGGGACGCCCTGTGGGTCGTGGAGCGTCTCAAGGCCTTCGCCGAGCACTTCCGTTCCGAGGGCCTTACGAACGACTCCCCCCTCATGTCCATCTCCTTCATGGCCCTGCCGGTGATCCCCAAGCTCAAGATCACGGACCGGGGGCTCGTGGACGTGGAAGCCTTCGCGCCGGTTGGACTCTTCGTGGACTGACCCTGCGGGGGCCGCAGGAACCCCCTCGGGCCCCCCGGACCGTCCGTTGCCGGGAAAAAATCGGCCTTTCTCTTTATTTTTCCGGGAGGATATGTTAATCTTAACAACGCTCAATTTAACAATCTCCTCATAACTCACAACTGTTTCAAGGAGGGAATTCTATGGTTCTCGGGAAACGCGCGAAGGGGATAGTCGCTATCCTCGCGGCGCTGGCGGTCGCGGCGGCCTTGATCGGCTGTGTACACACCGGCGGAGCGGATCAGGCTACGTCCGGCAAGCTCTTCAAGGCCGGCACGTACTCGGCTTCCGGCAACGGAATGGGAGGGGAAGTAAAGGTATCCGTCACCTTCTCGTCCGACAAGATAGTATCCGTAAAGGTGGACAAGCATAACGAAACCCCGGGCGTCGGGGACATCGCCCTTGAAAAGCTGCCGGCCCTGATCGTGGAGGGCCAGACCCTCGGCGTGGACGCCGTGGCGGGCGCCACGATGACAAGCGACGCCATTCTGGCCGCCGTGGAGGCCTGCGTGAAGAAAGCCGGCGGAGACGTGGCCGCACTCAAGGCCCGGAAGGCCGCGGCGGCCGGGAAATCCGCGGACGTCACCGAGACCGTCGACGTCGTGGTGATCGGCGCGGGGGGCGCGGGCCTGTCCGCCGCGGTCACCGCCCACCAGAACGGCGCCTCGGTCCTTGTCCTGGAGAAGATGCCGAAAGCCGGCGGCAACACCATCATCTCCGGCGCGGCCTACAATTCCGCGGACGCCGAGAGGCAGAAGCGCGCCCCCGCCTCCGCCGGCCCCGAGGCCGTGGTGATGGGCCTCATCAACGCCAAGCCCGCCTCGGATCTCCACAAGGAGATGCAGGCGACGCTGAAGCGGGAATACGAGGCCTACAAGGCCTCCGGCGCCTCCTACCTCTTCGACTCCCCCACCATGCACGCCCTCCAGACCTTCGAGGGAGGCGACCGCAAGGCGGACCTGGTCCTCGTCAAGAACTACACCTCCCGCACCCTGGACGGGGTCAAGTGGCTCGAGAGCCTGGACATGAAGTTCACGGACACCTGCTTCACGGTCCTCGGGGCCCTCTGGCAGCGCTCCCACAAGCCCGTCAAGCCCCTGGGCACGGGGTACATCGAGGCCCTCATGGGCTACGTGAACGCCCACAAGATCCCCGTCCTCTTGGAAACCAAGGCCGAGAGGATCCTCATGAAGGACGGCCGGGCGGTCGGCGTCGAGGCGGTCGGGGCTTCCGGCAACAAGGTGACCGTTATGGCCCGGAAGGGCGTCGTGATCGCCACGGGCGGATTCTCCCGCAACATCGAGATGCGCCAGAGATACAACACCCAGTGGAAGACCCTGGACGCCAGCATCCTCTCCACGAACCACCCCGGCGCCACGGGGGACGGCATCGCCATGGCCCAGGCCGCGGGCGCCGAGCTCGTCGGCATGGAGTACATCCAGCTCCTGCCCATGGGCGACCCGGTGACGGGCAGCCTGACCGGCAATATCGAGCAGGGCGTCGAAAACCGCATCTTCGTCAACAAGCAGGGCAGCCGCTTCGTGGCCGAGGACGCCCGACGGGACACCATGACCCAGGCCCTCTACCAGCAGACCGACGCCTGGCTGTGGGTCATCCTGGACAAGCACTCCTACCCCACCGGCAGCACCAAGAACAACTTCAACGAGACCATCGACGACCTGGTCGCCGCGGGCCGCGCCTACAAGGCCGACACCCTGGAGGACCTCGCCAAGCAGATCAAGGTCCCGGCCGCGAACCTCGTGAAGGCCGTGGCGGAGTTCAACAAGGCCGTGGAGAGGAAGGGCGGGGACCCCGTGGGCCGCACCCTCTTCGCGGACAAGATCGACACCCCGCCCTTCTACGCGGGCGCCCGGATTCCCACCGTGCATCACACGATGGGCGGCGTCAAGATCAACACCGACACCCAGGTGATCGGGTCCTCCGGAAAGGCGATCCCCGGGCTCTACGCCGCGGGCGAAGTGACCGGCGGTCTCCACGGAACGAACCGGCTGGGAGGAAACGCCCTGGCCGACATCATCGTGCACGGCCGCATAGCCGGCGCGAACGCCGCGAAGGCCAAGTAGGAAGCCCCGCCTTTCGAGCCGGGGCCGCCCGATAAGCGACCTACGTATCGGACGCCCCGGGTCCCGGCATACGGCGCGGACGCCCTTCCTTCGGGGAGGCTCCGCGCCGTTTCCGTCTCTCCGGGGAGACTCCGGGTCCGAGCCCTTTTCCCGCGGCTTCCGGGGGCATCCCCGGGAACGAGTTGCCCCAGTCCCCAACCTGGTGTACACTGTCCCCGTCCATGCTTCCCAACCACGATAGTCCCTGGAAATATTCCAGTTGTCGCATAGCAACAGTATATTAAGTCGTGAGGTAGCACCTGTATGAAACGACGCTTGCGCTTCCGGGTCAACGAGCTTCTCGTCGACGCGGAGGCTTGGGAAGAGACCCTGGCCCTGGACTACATCCGGGGGACACTCGGACTTACGGGAACCAAGGAAGGCTGCCGGGAGGGAGACTGCGGGGCCTGCCTCGTGCTCCTGGGGGAACGCGGAAGCGGCGGGCCCGTGTGGAGGTCCGCGCCCTCCTGCCTTCTGGCCCTCGGCGAACTGGACGGCCGACACCTAATAACGATCGAGGGCATCGCCGCCTCGGGGCTTACCCCCGTAATGGAGGCTTTCCTGGACGAGGGGGCCAGCCAGTGCGGCTTCTGTTCCCCGGGCTTCATCGTCGCCCTCACGGCCTTCCTGGTGGAGGGCGGGATTGATCCCGTCCGGGCCGTCGCGGCCATAGAGGGCAACCTCTGCCGCTGCACGGGCTACGGTTCCATCCGACGCGCCGCCGGCAAGCTGGCCCGGGACTTCTCGGACCTGCCCCGGGAATTGGGCCCCCGCCTCAAGGTCCTGTCCGAGCGACGGGTGCTTCCTGCCTCCCTGGCCGGCCTCATGCTGGATCTGCCCGAGGCGGGAAGCCGCCCGGCCCCGGCGCCGGAGCCCCTGAACCTGGGAGGCGGAACGGACTATTTCGTCCGCAATCCCGATCCCGAGCCCGGTACGGCCGTTGCCTTCGTGGACCGCCAGGGCGGACTTTCGGAGATACGGCAAAAGGACGGTTTCCTGGAGGTCGGGGCCGCGGTGACGGTGCGGGACTTCTTCGCCCATCCCCGGGTTCGTGCCCACGCCCCGGGCATCGAGGCCTTCGAGGGCCAGGTGGCGAGCCTTCCCATCCGGAACCGCGCCACCCTGGCGGGTAACATCGTCAACGCCTCCCCCATCGCGGACATGACGGCCATCCTCCTGGGCCTGGGAGCCTCCGTACGCCTTCGGTCCGCCGGGGGCGACAGGGCTCTCCCCCTTTCGGAGTTCTTCCTGGGCTACAAGAAAACGGCCCTGGCGGCGGGAGAGTACATCGAGGCCGTTCTGCTTCCCGAGGAGGGGGGGCCCGTGCGCCTCAGCTTCGAGAAGGTGGCCAAGCGCGAGAGGCTGGACATAGCCTCCGCGAACACGGCCCTGGGCCTGCGGCTCCGGGACGGAAAAATAACCTGGGCCCGGCTCTCCGCGGGAGGAATGGCCCCCGTCCCGCTTCTCCTGCGTAAAGCCTCCGGTTCCCTAGCGGGCAAAGCCCCGGACGCCGCGGCCGCGAGGGAAGCCGCCCGGCTGGCCTTGGAGGAAACGACCCCCATAGGCGACGTGCGCGGCTCCGCGGGCTACCGCTCCCGGCTCCTGGAGCGCCTGGTACTGGCGCACTTCGTACGGCTCTTCCCCGACGCGGGCCTCCTGGAGGAATTCTGGCCATGAACAAAGCGTGGAATCCCGAATCGGTCCAGAACGTCCTGGGCCGCACGAAGTATATCGACGACCTGCCGGAGCCCTCGGGCCTCCTGCACGGGGCTCTGGTCGTCTCCAAGAGCGCCCACGGCCGTCTAAAGTCCTTGGACGACTCGGCGGCCCGGGCCCTGCACCCCAGCGTGCGGATTCTGACGGCCCGGGACATACCCGGGGAAAACGAGCTCGGGACGGCCATGGCCGACGAGCCCCTGATGGCGTCCGGCGAATGGACCTACCGGGGGCAGACCCTGGCCCTGGTCCTGGCGGCTACCCGCTCCCTTGCCCGCAGGGCGGCCGCCCTGGTTAAAATTGAGGGCGAAGACCTTCCCGCGGTCACGGACGCCCGGGAAGCGGCGGCCAAGGGCCTCCTCATATTCACGCCCAAGACCCTGGGGTGCGGCGATCCGGCGGCGGCCTTCAAGGACTGCGACCTGGTGGTGGAAGGCCGAGTGGAATCCGGCGGCCAGGAGCACGTCTACCTGGAGACCCAGGGGGCGATAGCCAGCCCCCGGGACGGGGGCGGCGTGTTCGTGATATCCGGGACCCAGTCCCCGACCGGGGTACAATCCGCCGTGGCGCGCAACCTGGGGCTTTCCATGAACGCCGTGGAGGTGGACGCTCCCCGCCTGGGCGGCGCCTTCGGGGGCAAGGAGGACCAGGCCGCGCCTTGGGCGGCCCTGGCCGCCCTGGGCGCCTTCGCGACCGGAAAGCCGGTCAAGATCTACCTGAACCGCAGGGACGACCTTGCGCTTACCGGAAAGCGGCACCCCTATTCCTCGGACTTCAAGATAGGCCTCGCCAGGGACGGACGCATCCTGGCCCTCGAGGCGGACTATTACCAGAACTCCGGGGCCTGCACGGACCTATCGCCCGCCATCCTTGCGCGCACCCTCTTCCACGCCACGGGGGCGTACCACGTCCCCAACGTCCGGGCCACGGGCTACATGTGCCGTACGAACCTGCCGCCCTTCACGGCCTTCCGGGGCTTCGGGGCTCCCCAGGGGATATTCGTCATGGAAGCCGCCGTGCACAAGGCTGCGGAGGCCCTGGGGGTCGACCCCGTAGTGATCCAGAGGAAAAACCTGATTAGGACGGGGGATACCTTTCACTACGGCATGCCCGTGGAGGAGGCCCGCGCGGAACGGAGCTTCGACCGGGTTATGGGAAAGGTCCGTTGGGATTCGCTTAAAGCCGAGATCGACGAGTTTAACAGAACTCATAAGGACAAAAAACGCGGCATGGCCGCCCTGCCGCTCTGCTTCGGGATATCCTTCACCAAGCTCATGATGAACCAGGGAGGCGCCTTGGTGCACATCTACCGGGACGGCTCGGTGGGCGTACATACGGGGGCCGTGGAGATGGGCCAGGGGGTCAACCGCAAGATACAGCGCATCGTCGCCGGCGCCCTGGGAGTACCCGGGGATTCCGTCCGGGTGGAACGGACTCGTACGGCCACGGTGGCCAACACGAGTCCGACCGCCGCCAGCACGGGTACGGACCTGAACGGCATGGCCGCCCTCCTCGCCTGCGGGGAGATACGTAAACGCCTGGACATCTTCCGGTCCGAGTCCGGGCACGGGGGCCTGCCCTGGGAGCAGCTTGTCGCTAAGGCCCACGAGGCCCGAATAGACCTCTCCGCCCACGCCTTCTACGCCACCCCGGGCCTCACCTGGGACGAGGCGGCCGGCAAGGGAAGCCCCTTCGTCTACCATGCCTACGGCTGCGCCGTGGTAACGTCCACGGTGGACGTGATCCGCGGCACCTACCGGATTGACTCCGTCTCCATGGTGCACGACGCGGGTAACCTTATCGACGAGGTTGTAGACCGCGGCCAGGTAGAAGGCGCCCTGGCCCAGGGGCTGGGCTGGGCCCTGTTGGAGGATCTCCGGTACGGAGCCGACGGACGGCTTCTGTCCGACACCCTGTCCACCTACAAGCTGCCGGACGCCCATTTCCTGGACTTCCCCATAGACCTGGAGTTCCTCACGGACGCGCCCAACCCCAAGGCGGTGCTCAAGTCGAAAGCCATAGGCGAACCTCCCTTCATGCACGGCATGGCCGGATACTTCGCCGTGTTGAACGCCCTTAAAGCCGCCAAGCACGGCGCGCCCGGGTTCTACGACCTTCCCCTGACACCGGAGAAGGCCCTGGACTACCTTGCGGGAGGGACCCCATGATCGTGAGGAACGGCGCGTTGGCCTTGCCCCACGAGAGGGATTTCCTCAAGCGGGACCTCAGGATACATCCCGAAGGCCGCATCGCCGAGCTGGGGGAACGCCTGGTTCCCGGAGCCGGGGAGGAAATTCTGGACGCACGGGGCCTGCGGATCCTTCCCGGGGCCCTGGATCCCCACGTCCATTTCGACGAGCCGGGCTTCACCCACCGGGAGGATTTCCTGCACGGATCCTCGGAGGCCGCGAAGGGCGGGGTGACGACGGTCGTCGACATGCCCTGCACCTCCCAGCCCCCGGTGACGACCCGGGCGGCGCTGGAGAACAAGCTGTCCGTAGTCTCCAAATCCGCCGTCGTGGACTACGCCTTCCACGGAGGGGTCTCCGGACACGCCGTCGGGGAGAGCCTGGACGTACACATGGAGGCCCTGGCCCCGGACGTCGTGGGCTTCAAGACGTACTTCATCTCCGGGATGGAGAGCTTTACGGCGGTGAACCACGACGACTTCCGGCGGGTGGTCGCGAAGGCCGCCGGCCTGGGCCGTCCCGTGCTCCTCCACGCCGAGGACCGGGACCTCGTGACGGCCTCCGAGGCGCGCATCCGGGGGGAACGCGGAGCGGAAGCCCCGCGGTGGCGGGACTACGTGGACTCCCGGCCCGAGGACGCCGAACTGGCTGCGGCCGCAACCGCGGCGGCCTTGGCCCGGGGATACGAGGAATGGCTGCACGTGGTTCACGTGGGCACCGCCGAGGCGGCCCGGACCCTGGCGGCCGCGGGGGTCTCCTGCGAGACCTGCGCCCATTACCTGGCCTTCTCCTCCGAGGACTTTGAACGCTTGGGCTCTTCCCTTAAAACGGCCCCGCCGGTCAAGGCGCCCGGGCAGGCGGAGCGCCTGTGGGGGCTTCTGGCGGACGGGAGCATACGCTTCGTCACGAGCGACCACGCCCCGGCCCCCTTCCAGGAGAAGAACACGGGGAACCTCTGGACCGACTACGGCGGCATCCCGGGGGTGGGGACCTGGGCGCCCTATCTCTTCTCCGAAGGACTCCTGGGCGGCCGGCTCTCCCTGGGCCGCTACCTGGAGGTTACGGCCTCCGCCGCGGCCAAGCGCTACGGGCTTTCCGGGCGCAAGGGAAGCCTGGAGGCCGGGAAGGACGCGGACTTCGTCCTCGCGGATGCGCAGGGTAGTACGGTGATCGAGGGCCGGACCCTGCTTTCGAAGGGGAAAATCACCGCCTTCGAGGGCATGCGCCTCCGAGGCCGATTCCTGGCGACCTACGTCCGCGGCCGCCTCGTGTACGACGCCGCCCGGACGGACCGCGGCGGGCATCCCATAGCTGCCGAGCCCGGCAGCGGCAAGTTCCTTCGCTGGGGGTACAGGTGAGCAAGGTGATGAGCACGACATCCATCGGGGCCCTGATGGGGCGCGCCGCCGGGGAGTACCGGGTTAAGCGCAGCATATTCGACATCCCCGAGGCGGCCTTCCGGGCCGTATTCGACGCGGAACCCGACTCGCCGGGTTTCGATATTCTGGGAACCCGCGTTCAGTACCCGGTCGGCCCCGCCGCGGGCCCCCACACCCAAATCGCCCCGAACCTCGCGGCGGCCTACCTGGCGGGGGCCCGGATCTTCGAGCTCAAGACCGTCCAGGTGAACGACGCCCTGGAGATAGCCAAACCCTGCATCGACGCCCTGGACGAGGGGCACAACGTCGAGTGGTCCACGGAGCTGACCCTGGACCAGGCGCGGGAGGAATACCTACGGGGCTGGATGGCCCTGCGGGTATTCCGGGCCCTGTTCTCCGCGGAATCCCGCCACGGGGCGGCCGCCCGCAGGTCCGGCGACTTCCTCTTCAACATGTCCGTGGGCTACACCCTGGACGGGATCCGGACGCCGAAGATGGACGCCTTCATCGAGGGGATGCGCGCCCCGGCCAAGACTGCCTTCTGGGGCTCCGCCCGGGCGGAGCTGGCGGACGCGGTATCCTCTCCGGCGTTCCGGGACTCCTTCGGGTCCAAGGGCTCCGACCGGGCCCGGGAGGCCGTGGACGCCATGCCGGACGCCCCGGTACACTCCGTGACCCTCTCCACCATGCACGGTTGCCCCCCCTCGGAGATCGAGCGCATCGGGCGCTACCTCATCGAGGAGAAGGGCTTCTCGACCTACATCAAGCTCAACCCGACGCTCCTGGGATACGACCGCGTCCGGAACATCCTGGACGAGACGGGATGGAAGGATATCGAGATAAGCAGGCCGGGCTTCGAGCACGACCTCCAGTGGGCGGACGCCCTCTCCCTGATCTCGGCCCTGGATTCCGCGGCGAAGGCCCGGGGCGTCCGGTTCGGCCTCAAGCTCTCCAACACCCTTGCCAACGCCAACCCGGAGACCCGGCTTCCGGGGCAGGAGCGCTACATGTCCGGCCGCGCCCTCTTCCCCATCACGGTAAGGCTGGCCGCCGAGCTGGCCTGCGCCCTCCCCGAGCCCCTGCCCTTCTCCTTCTGCGGAGGCGTCTCCGCCTTCAACGCCGCGGACTGCATAACCGCGGGCCTGGGACCCCTCACGGTGGCAACGGACCTCCTGAAGCCGGGCGGATACCTCCGTCTGGCCGAGGCCGCCCGGGAGGCGGCATCCGCCCTTCCGTCCGCCCCCGCCGTTCCCTCCGCCGGTGCTCTCTCCTCCCTGGCGGAGGAAGCCCTGAGACGGGAGGAATTCCGGGCGGGTTGGAAGGAGGGGCATGCCCGTATCGACTCAAAGCTCCCCGTTTTCGACTGCTTCGCCGCCCCCTGCGTGGCCGCCTGCCCGGTGCACCAGAAGATTCCGGAATACATACGCCTGTCCGCGGCGGGATGGGACCAGGAGGCCCTTGCCCTGATCCTGGCGGACAATCCCCTTCCCTTCATCACGGGCACCCTCTGCGACCATGTCTGCCAGGAGGTTTGCTGCCGCAACGACTACGAGGGACCCGTGGGCATACGGGGGTCCAAGCTGGCCTGCGCCCGCCTGGCCCAGATACCCCCCGCCCCGCGCCCCCGAAGGGAGGACTTCAAGGGCAAGGTTGCCGTGATCGGCGCGGGCCCCGCCGGGCTCTCCTGCGCCCACTACCTGGCCCTGGAGGGCGTTCCCGTAACGGTCTTCGAAAAGGCCGAATCCCCCGGCGGGGTTCCGGCCAACGTGATCCCCAGCTTCCGCATCCTGCGTACGGAGCTCAACCGGGATATCCAGCGCATCCGTTCCCTGGGGGTGGAGTTCCGCTTCGGCACGG
>CAYTYG010000102.1:9685-9977 GCA_964441515.1 uncultured Treponema sp. | reverse complement strand
CATGTGGGATATGGAGAAGCAGATCGAGAACAAGTTCTCCCTTAAAAAGGCCATAGTCTTCCGGAACCGGTACAACGAGGACCCGGTCCAGCTGATCGGCCGGGCCGCGGCGGAATACCTGGATTTCCTCATCGGCAACGACGACATCCTGGGCGTCTCGGCGGGGCGGACCCTGGCGCAGGTGGTGCCCCATCTCAAGCTGCCCATGCGGGAGGACGGGCACAAGCCCACGGTCGTCCAGCTCGAGGGGGGGTTCACCGCCTCCGAGGTCTTCAACCCCGTCAGCATACTC
>CAYTYG010000102.1:8604-9675 GCA_964441515.1 uncultured Treponema sp. | reverse complement strand
CCAGGAGTTCGTCTCCAAATCCGGGGTCAAGGGATACTTCTTCAACCTTCCCATCTACGCGAAAAGCATCGAGGCCCACGAGGCAATGAGCGCCCACATGACCCTCGAGCCCATGATAGAGAAATGGAAGGAGATCGACATCGCCCTGGCCGCGGTGGGGACCGCCGGGGAGAGCAGCATCTACCGGATAAGCGGAGTCCTGGGAAAAGAGGAGATGGACGACCTCATCCGGAAGGGCGCGGCAGGCTCCATCTACGGGCGGTGGTATGACGTCGACGGAATGTTCATCGACTCCAATGTGAACAAGCGGGTGTTCGGGATACCCCTGGCCATAGCCCAGAATATACCGAAGCGCATTCTTATCTCCGCGGGCCAGAACAAGGTACAGGCGATAAAGGGTGGACTCAACACCCGTCTTTGTGATTTCCTCATAACCGAAGAAACGACGGCGGCCAAACTCCTGTCGTGAGCAGGCGGGAGCCCTCGCTTTTAAAAGACTACCCCGAGTTCCCGACAGGCAGATCCGGCCTTCGGAATCCGATGCCCGGCGGCCGTCCCGCCGGGGCCGGGGCCGCCGGGGCGTTCCGCAAATCGCGCGCGCCCCTCGGACCGGCATTTCCGTGCGTTCCGCCTGAAACTTAACCCCCGGGTCCCGAGAAAAATAGGACCGAGTCTTATGGAGTTATCCCTTGAACGACGTTCCGGAAGAGCTTAAGACCTACCTGCTCAATCGATACAAGAACAGTTCCTACGCGAACTTCCTGCAGATGCACATGCTGGACTTGCACGACGGGGAAATAACCATCTCCATGCAGGTCCGGCATGAGCTCACCAACCTGAGCCGCATCCTGCACGGCGGGGCGGTGGGATCCCTTCTGGACATGGCGATGAACCTGGCCTGCTTCTCGACGGGCAGCAAGGCCACGATCCTGGGCAGGCATGGAACGCTCTTACCGTCGGAGCGGTGACTCGTATGACGCGCATTGCCGATCCCGGTCTGTCGTCCTACTCGGCAATCGCGCCTTCCGGCGGGTTGTCGCCGTATAGCACCACTTCTTCGACGTGGGCCGG
>CAYTYG010000102.1:0-8594 GCA_964441515.1 uncultured Treponema sp. | reverse complement strand
ACTTTCTCAGGGGTTGCAAGGAGGGCAGGACCGTGAGAGCCGTGGGCAAGGTTCTGCACCGGGGGAAAAGAACCATGGTAGTGGAGAGCAATGTCTTCGATCCGGAGGACAGGCTCCTTGCCCGGGGGCGGGGAACCTTCCTGGTCAACGGTCCGTACACCCCCGAGGACTTTCGCAGGGAAACCGAGAGCCTTTCCCCCGAGCCGGAGGCGCAGCAGGAAGGGGAAAGCCTGCGTGCGGCCCCGCCGGCCGCGAAGAGCATACCCGGTTGGCTTGGGGATCTCCTGCTGAACGTTCACGACAACAACTTCTTCGCCCGGCACTTGGGCATGGGCATCTACGAACTAAGCGAACGCCACTGCCTGGTCGCCATGCCGGTGACGAAAAAACACATCAACATCCGGGGGGTCGTCCACGGCGGGGCCCTGGTATCCCTGGCCGACATGTCCATGATGGTGGCCTGCGCGACCCTCGGGAAGCGCACCGTCACCCTGGAACTGAATATCAACTTCGTCCGGAGGGTGCGGGTGGGGACGATCGTCGCCTCCTCCTCCCAGGTCATCCACAAGGGAAAGACCGCCATGGTCGTCCGGAGCAGCATCCAGGACGAGGGTGGAAGACTGCTGGCCGAAGCCCGGGGAACCTTCTTCGTCACGGGAGAATATTCCCCCGAGGAGCTGGCCGAGGCCGCACCCGCCCTATAGGCGTATCGTGCAGCCGACGGTGCTCAGGATGAAGCGCTCGGGCATCCGCCGGGCTATGCGATGGGTCGCCTCCCAGCCGGTGCAGTGGCAGGGGACCAGGTACCCCGGATCCAGGCGTTCCAGGTCTTCCAGGGTTTTCCCTATCGTTTCCTCCGGCGTCGGCCAGCAGAGGTGGAAGCCCCCGACTACGGCCAGAGGCTTCGCGGCCCCGGCCAGCTCCAGGCCGTAGCGCAGGGTATTCACGATGCCGGAGTGGCCGCAGCCGGTGACGACGACGGGTCCCCGGTCCCGGAGGACGAAGACGACGCCCTGGTCGTCCCGAACCTCCGGGTCGGGGACGAGCCGGCCGTCCCGTACGGCGGACTGCGGGGGAAAGCCCTTTTCGTACCCGGTTACCCGGGGTATCTCCCCGGTGGCCGCGGCCCAGCCCCCCGCAAAGAGAACCGGCCCGCGGTGCGCTTCGAAGACGAGGTTCCCGCCCTCGTAGAGTTCGGGGCGGAAATCGGGGAACCTCATGCTTCCTCCCCCGGGCTGCTTCACGCGGCGCTCCAGGAAGGCGTCGGGGTGGACGAGAACCCGTACGGGCCGGCGGAAGCTCTTCCCCACTTCCGCCAGACCCCCCACGTGGTCCCAGTGCCCGTGGCTTACCACAAGGGTTTCCACCTGGCCCAGGTCCAGCCCGGCCCAGGCGGCGTTCTCCACCGCAACGGTGCCGGACCGCCCGGCGTCGAGCATCACCGTGCGCCGGTCCGAACCCTTGAAAAGCCGTACCGCGCAGCTGAAACCATGCTCCGCCTTGAACTCCGGCTCCCTTTCCCCCGGCCGTACCGTCAGCCCGCCCGGACGAACCACCATTTCGCTCCCCGGGATGACCTGCTCGCAGTAGTTGTCCGACAGGATGACGATCTCCGCCCTGTCCACGGGAACGATGTCCAGCTTCACGATCTCCTCCTTGGCACGCATCGGACAGCCGCCGTCCCCGACGGCACGGAGCGCGGCAACTCCGCGGGAACGCCGGGGCCGGAATCCATGGGACCGCGCAAGCTCACCCTTCCCCGGAAAGTATGACCCGGGCGTCCACCGCCGCGCACCCGTCCCGGCAGGGCAGGACCGGGTTGAGGTCGATCTCCCGGATCCGGGGATGGTCCTCCAGGACGCGCCCCAGGGAAACCAGGGCTTCCGCGAGGGACCGTCGTACGACCGCGGATCCGCCTTCCGGGCCGTCCAGCAGGGCGGGAGGGAGGGTTCGTTCGACAAGGTCCTCGGCCTCCCGGACCTCCAGGGGGGCAAGCCGGAACCCGACGAGCCGCAGGGCTTCGACATGGACGCCCCCCAGCCCGAACATCACGACCGGCCCGAAAGCGTCGTCCCGGACCGCCCCGAGCGCCAGCTCCAGGGGGGCCGGCAGCATCCTCTGCACCAGCACCCGGATTTTCCCGGGATCCGGAACCGTCCCCGAAAGGTTATCCAGGAGCCTGCGCCCGGCGTCCCGGAAGGAGGCGTCGGAATAGATTCCGAGGATCACCCCGCCCGCGGCGGACTTGTGAACGATACGGCTGTCCGCCGCCTTCAGGACAACGGGGTATCCGAGCTCCCGGGCCGCGCAGGCCGCCTCCTCCAGGGATTCCGCCAACCGGAACGGGGAGTACCGGATACCGTAGTCCCCGCAGATCCCGTAGGCTTCCGGCTCGATCAGGTTCCTCCGCCCCCGGGCCAGGGCGCTTTCAAGGATACCGGCGGTTTCCCCGCCCGGGACACGGCCGCCCGGCGGCGCCCTGCCCCGCGTCCCGGGGCCTTGAGCCCTGCGGCGGAACTCCGCGTAGTCCGCCATGTTCCCCGCGACGCGGGCCAGGGTGTCCGGATGCTCGAAGACCGGGAATCCCGCGCCCTCCAAACCCCGCCGGATCTCCCGGGCAAAGGGACCGAAGGTGACCGCGTTCAGCAGGGGTTTTCTTGCCCCTTCCTGGGATTCGAAGGCGTCCACGATCTCCCGGACCAGGAGTTCCTGATCCAGGAAGGCGCTGGGGCCCAGCAGCTGGAGGATCATGTCCACGTTCCTGTCCCGGAAAAGGATGCTCAGCGCCCGGTTATGGAGCCGCTCGCTATGGGCCGCCGTCAGGTCCACGTACCCGTCGGGGGATCCAATATTCGCGAGGGGAGAGGAAACGGCTTTCAGGGCCTTCCGGGTTTCGGGGGCAAGATTCGCCAAGCGGAGGGCTCCCCCGGAGGATATCTCGTCCAGGCAGATCGTGCCGGCCCCTCCCATGTGGGTCAGCACGCCCGCGCGGTTTCCCCCCGGGAGGGGCTGCCGCTCGAGGGCCCGCAGGGTGCCGTAGAACTCCAGGACGCTCCGGGTCCGCAGCACCCCGGCCTGACGGAACGCCCCGTCGTAGATCGCGTCCCGGCCGGCCGCGGCCCCCGTGTGGGACAGGGCGGCCGCAGAGCCGATATCGCTCCTCCCGGCCTTCAAGACCACGACGGGTTTCACGGCGCCTACCTCCCGGGCGGTCCGGAAGAACCCCCGGGGATCCTGGGATCCCTCCATGTAAATCCCGATGACCCTCGTGGTCTCGTCGTCCTTGAGGTATTCCAGCAGTTCCGCCAAACCGACATCCGCCGCGTTACCGATCGAGGCGAATTTGCTGATTCCCGCCGTTCCCTGGCCTTCCGACCAGAACAGGAAGGAAGTGGCGAAGGCTCCGCTCTGGGTCAGCAGGCTCAAGCCCCCCTTCGGGTACGCGGGAATGTCGAAGTTCGTGTTGAACCCGCCGAACGCGTCCAGGACGCCGAGGCAGTTCGGGCCCATGAGCCGGATGGAGGCGGACCGAAGAGTCCGGACAAGCTCCTCCTCCCGGCTCCTCGATTCCTCCGTGTTCAGCTCCCCGAACCCGGCGGATAGGCAGATGACGCCGAAAGCGTCCCGGTATCGTTCTTTCCTCCGGACGATCTCCCGGGCAACAACCAGGGCGGCCTCGGCGGACACGGCCAGGAGGAATACATCCACCGGCTCGGGAATCTCCCGCACGCTCCCATAGCACCGAAACCCTAGAATGGAGGACGCGTGCGGATTGACCGGGAAAACCCCGCCCTTGTATCCCGAGGATACCAGGTTCTGGAGGATCCTGTACCCGGGCTTCCGGGAATCCGGGGAGGCACCCACGACAGCGACGCTTCTGGGCTTGAAAAACGGTTCCAGGCCGGTTCTTTCCGCCATAGAAGTCTCCCGCGGGGCCGGGGTGAGGGTCGGCGCGCGAAGAAAGCGAGGCCCCGCCGCGATCCTGCCGACAGTTTACCAGAATCCGCCGATCAGGACTAATATGCGAATAATATTCTTTTTTGGTATTTCTAACAACCCACGAATCCGACCGATGCCTCCAAAATGGTCCCAGGCGTTTATACCGTACCGATTCCGCTCTTTCATAAAACCACGACGTCCGTATCACGGTCCCGGGGAATCCGGAAACCAGCCCGTCCGGGCCTGTTTCCGATGGATACGTCCAAGTAGTTTAAGGAGGGTGAGATGAAAAGGACTCCGCGTGTGTTCCTTCCAGCGGCGGCGGCGATTCTCGTACTCCTGTCGGGGTGCGTCGGCTCCCCGACGGCCGTTAAGGGCCCGGCCGGCCCTCTCGCGTTCAAACCGGGCTTCTTCGACATCGCGACGACGGTGGTGGACGGAAAACCGGTCACCTACTATGCGTACAAGAACATTCTCTACGTCGGGAACCCCAAGGACGCGAAATTCCAGTTCCTGAACGTCTACATTCCCGAATCCCTGGCGGACGACCAGGCAGCCCCCATCTTCTTCCCGAACCAGATAGGCGGCTACATGCCCGCGGCTCCAATCCTGCCCGCGGCTACCGCCTCCATGTCCATCGACAAGGACAAGGCCAACGCCGTATCCGTGGCCCTTTCCCTGGGCTTCGTGGTGGTTTCCCCGGGCGCCCGGGGCAGCAACTCCGAGGTAAACGGCGTATTCACCGGCAAAGCGCCCGCCGCCATCGTGGACCTGAAGGCCGCCGTCCGCTACCTGCGCCGCAACGACGGGGTCATGCCCGGGAGCGCCGAAAGGATCTTCAGCGACGGCACGAGCGCGGGGGGCGCCCTTTCCGCCCTGCTCGGCGCGTCCGGCAACGACCCGCTGTTCGAGCCCTACCTGGCCGAACTGGGAGCCGCGAAGGAGCGGGACGACATCTTCGCCGCCGTCTGCTTCTGCCCCATCACGGACCTTGAGAACTCGGACCCGGCCTACGAATGGCTGTACGGCCGGGTGATCGACGACCTGGGGCCGGACGGAAAGAGCCTCTACGGCTTCTCGGACGAGCAGAAGAGGCTCTCCGCCGAACTCAAGGCCCTGTACCCCGCGTACCTGAACGGTCTGGGCCTGAGGAGCGTATACGACAATACCCCGCTGACCGACGCGAACTACGAGGCTTACATCGAATCCTTCGTGATCGCCTCGGCCCAGAAGGCGCTCGGAAAGGGCGCGGACATGTCCGGCAAGCCCTGGCTCATCCTGCGAAACGGGAAGGTCGCGGACATCGATTTCGACCGGTTCCTCTCCTACGTCGGCCGTATGAAGATGATCAAGGATCCCCCCGCCTTCGATTGGCTGGGAGACCGGTCCGACAAGCCGCCCCGCTCGAACGGATCCCGGGAAAACCTGCTCTTCGGTACCGAGAGCAGGCCCACCAACATCTTCACCGACTTCGTCGCGGCCCGGCTGGGCACGGCCGTCCCCAAGGACGTCAAGGACCGGGTGTACCTGATGAACGCCATGAACTTCCTGGGCAGGAAGGGTTCGGTCAACGCCCCGTACTGGTACATACGCCACGGCTCCGTGGACCGGGACACCGCCTTCACCGTGCCGGTAGCCCTGTACACCAAGCTCATGAACGCGAAAACCGCGCGGGAGGTGGACTTCGGACTGGCCTGGGAGAGGCCCCACTCCGGGGACTACGACCTGGCGGAGCTGTTCGCCTGGATGATGAAAGCAGGCAAGTGACCTGCGAGCCGGATAGGCCGGCCGGGGCTGCTAACGCCCCGGCCGGGCCCTAAGACAAACCTGGTCTTGAGTCACGTCCGGCCGCGTTATGCATCCGCCACAAGATGCCCGGGCACCACCTCCCGTAGTTCCAGTATGCGGAGAGGGTCGTTCCGGTGCCGTATCGGGGTCGGAATCTCTTCGCTCGAAACGGGACGGTTCCTCCGTTTCCCGGGGTCTGCTACGGGCACGGCGTCCAAAAGCTTTTTCGTATAGGGATGCCGGGGGTCTCCGAAGACCTGAGAGCGGCTTCCCAGCTCCACGATCTGCCCCATGTACAGGACGGCTACCCGGTGGCTCAGGCGCTCCACAACCGCCATGTCATGGCTGACGAATAGGTACGCAAGCCCGTCCCGCCGCTGGAGTTCCATGAACAGGTTGATGATCTGGGCCTGGATGGACACGTCCATGGACGAGAGAGCCTCGTCCGCGATGATAAGACCGGGACTGGAGGCAAGGGCCCGGGCCACGCATATCCTCTGCCTCTGCCCCCCGGAAAACTCATGTGGATAACGTTCCGCAAAGCCGGGATCCAGCCCGACGCGCCCCAGGAGTTCCACGACCCGCGCCAGGATTTCTTTTTCCGATCCCAACAGATGATGTACCCTCAAGGGTTCGGAGATGGAGAAGCCGACGGTCCGCCGGGGATCCAGGGAAGCGAAGGGGTCCTGGAAGATGTACTGGACCTGCTGCTGAAGCTTCCTTCGGCCCTCCACCCCCATGGAATCCAGGGAACGCCCCTTGAAAAGGATGCTGCCGGACGAAAGATCCTGTAACTGCTGGATAGAACGGCCTATCGTGGACTTCCCGGAGCCGCTTTCACCCACCAGGGCGAGGGTTTCCCCGGGGTAGATCTCGAAGGAGACCTTCTCCACGGCGTGAACGCGATGGGTGGCCCTTCCCAGGATATCCCTTCGCACGTCGAACCGGACCGTCAGATCCCGGACGGAGAGGAGAGGAGGACAGCCGTAGCGTGCGGTTTCGTGCGGAAGGTCCGGCTCCTCGTCGTTCCCGCCCGGAACAACCGGGGGAAAACTCTTCGGGAGAGGCTCCCCCGCCATGCTGCCCAGCCGCGGGACGGCACCCAGTAGAGCGCGGGTGTAGGGGTGAGACGGGGAACGGAAGATCTCCTCCACGGCGCCTTCCTCCACCTTCCTGCCTCTCCTCATTACCACGACGTCATCGGCCATTTCGGCGACGACGCCCATATCGTGGGTTATAAAAAGGACCGCCATGCCGAGTTCCCGCTGGAGCTCCCGGATGATCGCAAGGATCTGCGCCTGTATCGTGACGTCCAGGGCCGTCGTCGGCTCGTCCGCGATTAAAAGCTTGGGTCCGCAGGCCAGGGCCATAGCTATCATGACTCGCTGGCGCATCCCCCCCGAAAGCTGATGTGGAAATCGTCCGGTCATGGCCTTGGCGTCGGGAAGGCGGACCTTGTCCAGCAGCCTGCCGGCCTCCGCCAGGGCGGAGCGCCTTTCCATCCCCTTATGGAGGATCAAGGCCTCCGCTATTTGGTCGCCTACGGTGAAAATAGGGTCCAGACTCGTCATCGGTTCCTGGAAGATCATGGAGATATCCCGACCGCGGATTTCCCGCATCGTCTTTTGCGACGCGGCCAGCAAATCCGTAGTCCCGTCCCGTCCCTGGAAACGGATGGCGCCGGAGGGGAAATTTGCCCCCATCAGGTCCGCGAGCCGGAGAATGGACAGAGCGGTCATGGATTTTCCGGAACCGGACTCCCCGATTACTCCCAGGACCCTTCCCGCGCGGACTGCGAAGCTCAGATTCTCCACCACGGGCGTCGAGCCGAAAGCAACCGTGAGGTCCTCCACGGACAGGAGGGAGGGCACCTGCCGCTCCGGGCCGGTCATGCAAGGCCTCCCGGCGCCCGGCCCGAGGCCGTAAGGGCCTGGTACTCGTCGTAGGCGGCCAGGACTGCCTCCATCTGCGCCGTGTGTCCGGCGGCGAAGGCGGAGCCGTAGATCGTCTCGTCGGGATATTCCGTGATGAGCCGCAGGGGGATCGTCGTTGCCTCGTTCAGCGAAAGATCGCAGGGAAAGCCGTTCACGATCTGAAAGGGCGGGTCCTTGACATACCTCGAATACAGCTCCAGCTGGTTCCGCGTGAACTCAAGCAGGGCCGGGATGGAGGCCAGGCGCAGGGTCAGGCGTTCCAGTAGATCCCGGGCGAAGCCCTCCCAGCCGGAGTGATAGCGCAGAACCAGGAAGAAGCCGTGGGGTATCATCCAGGTGGGGAAACCCCTGGGTATGTAACCGGACAGGGGGCGGGTCCACTCGTGGGAGGCGTAGCCGTGCAGGTTGATATGGAATCGAGCCCCGGTACGGCGCTCTGCCTCCGTCCGGACGGCTTTTTCCCAGAGTCCCCCTTCCTCCTGGTACTCCAGGTCGTTTCCCTGGGCCGTATACCGGGCGGCGTGGTGCATGTGACGCGGATTCTCTCCGCAGAGCCTCCGATGCAATTCATAGCCGTCGGGATTCTCCAGGGGGCAGACCGCGAAATGGGCCCCGGGCCGCTTCGCCAACTCCCGGGCCGCCCGAATAGCCCCCACCACCCCCGTGGTCTCGTTGGCGTGCTGGCCGCCGGAGATAAGGACGCCGGCGTCGCTTCCCGGGCGGTACTTCGCCCGTATCACGCGGTCCGAGTAGGATTTTCCGAAAAACGGCCGGCCATCGATACGTTCCAGCTCCGCAGCAACCTGTGCGGCGGATATGGGGCCTTCCGCCGTGTCCAAGTCCAGCGGAGCTCCGGGCTCCTCTAAGGAGGAAAGGGAGCGCAGCTCAATCCGGAGGGAAGGCCCCGCACCCCCCACTATCTCGGGGACGACC